>CAZCXQ010000054.1:0-11151 GCA_964502655.1 uncultured Sphingorhabdus sp. | reverse complement strand
GGCGTACGCCAGCGGGAAGGCCGCAAGCAAACCGCCTACCCCCATCACCAGCCATGTTTCGTTCCCGTCCCAGACAGGCGCGATGCTGTTCATTGCGGTATCGCGGTCGTTGCCCACTTTGAAAAAGGGAAACAATATGCCGATGCCAAGGTCAAATCCGTCCATGACGACATAAGCAATGATGGCAAAGCCAATGATGCTGGCCCAAATGACTGTCAGATCGATCATGTCGATGCTCCTTCCAATACCGCGGGTGCAGGGGTGATGCCTGCGCTTCGGATAGGGGCACCATCCAGCGTGCTTTCATGCGCCTCCGGTGGTTTCTTCATCAAGCGCAGCAAATACCAAATGCCCATGCCGAACACTGTGAAATATACGACGACAAAGGCGAGAAGCGAGAAAGCGACCGCGGGTGCATCCAATGGCGAGGCGCTATGAACGGTGCGCAACACGCCATAGATTGTGAAGGGTTGCCGCCCAACTTCGGTCACGACCCAGCCGGCAAGCACCGCAATGAAGCCAGAAGGGCCCATCACTAATGCGGCCTTATGGAGCCACGACCATTCATATAACTGCTTTCTTGCCCGCGCGAGCAGGCTCCACATGCCGATGGCTACCATCGCCATGCCGAGACCGACCATGATCCGGAATGCCCAGAAGACAATGCCAACCGGCGGCTCGTCTGCATCGGGGATGGTATCAAGCCCAGCGAGCGGTGCATTCAGATCATGCTTCAGGATCAACGACGACGCTTTGGGAATTTGGATAGCGTAATCGACCGTCCGCTCTTTGCTGTTGGGAATGCCAAACAATATCAATGGCGCGCCATTGGGATGGCTTTGATAATGCCCCTCCATTGCCATGACCTTCGCCGGTTGATGCTCCAACGTGTTGATGCCATGAAAGTCACCCGCCACGACCTGAAGCGGCGCGACGATTGCCGCCATCCACATCGCCATTGAGAACATTTTGCGCGCCCCCGGATTGGCCTTGTCCTTAAGCAAATGCCACGCACCAACCGCCCCCACGGCAAAGGCTGTGGTCAGATAGGCCGCCAGTAAAGTGTGGACGAGGCGGTAGGGGAAGCTTGGGTTGAAGATGATGGTCCACCAGCTATCACCGGGCATGAACTGACCATTGGCCGCAATTTCATATCCCACCGGCGTTTGCATCCAGCTGTTCACCGACAATATCCAGAATGCGGAAATGAAGGTGCCGATGGCGACGGCCAGCGTTGCAACAAAGTGGAGCTTACGCCCAACCTTGTTGATGCCAAAAAGCATGACACCCAGAAAGCCAGCCTCCAAAAAGAATGCCGTCAGCACTTCATAGGCCATTAACGGCCCAATGACGGGACCGGCTTTGTCCGAAAATACCGACCAGTTGGTGCCGAATTGGTAGGACATGACGATGCCCGAAACGACGCCCATCGCAAAAACGACGGCGAATATCTTCAGCCAGTAACGAAACAGATTGGCGTACACGCCCTTACCGGTTTTCAGCCACAGCCCCTCAAGAACCGCGAGAAAGCTCGCGAGCCCAATCGAAAACGCCGGGAACAGAAAATGGAAGCTTACGGTAAAAGCAAATTGTGCGCGGGCCAGAATTATTGCCCATTCCTGCTCGATCATCATATCAGTCCTCTTGCCATCCACAAATCGGCTGGCGTTTGCGTTTCTTCTTCGCGATTGGCGATTTCCAGCACGGCCTCAAAAGCTTCATTTTGTGAAAGCCACACCCGTCCGGTAAGTTCGTGCAGAAAATGCGCACGTTCGAGCGCGTCCATCACTGGGCCTTTGACTTCGGACAGGTGCAGGCACACGCCAGCATCGGCCATGCGGTGATTGATGGCCTCAATGCTCTCCAGAGCCGATGCATCAATCGCGTTGACGGCCGAGGCCATCAGGATGAGATGCTTAAGCTTGGGATGTGCGGCAATCTCCTCCAGCACAAACTCCTCCAGCCAGCGCGCGTTGAGATAGGTCAGGCTTTCGTCGATGCGAATGGTCAGGATGCGGGGGTCGGTGAACACCTTGTGGCGTTTCACATTTCGGAAATGCTCGGTCTCGGGAACCCGTCCCACAATGGCGGCATGTGGCCGTGAGGCGCGCCAGAGGAACAATGCGAGGCTTAGGCCGACGCCGGCCATCACGCCGGGTTCAACGCCAATCAGGAGCGTCACTGCTATTGTCGCTGCCATCGCGGCAAAATCGGCTTTGGAATAATGCCAGATCGCGCGCGGCGTTTTAAAATCGACGAGGCTCAAGACCGCAACGATGATGGTACCTGCCAATGTGGCGATGGGGAGAGAGGCGAGTAATGGAGTCAAGAAAAGGGCTGCCAGCAATATGCCAACCGCCGTAAACGCACCTGCGGCAGGGGTCTCTGCGCCCGCATCGAAGTTGACGACCGAGCGGGCAAATCCGCCCGTGACCGGATAGCCGCCCGAAAAAGCGGCGGCGACATTCGCTGCACCCAAGCCAATGAGTTCCTGATCCGGAACAATGCGCTGCCGCTTTTTCGCTGCGAGCGTTTGCGCGACCGAGACCGATTCCACAAATCCAATGATGCTGAGCAATAAAGCAGGAATGGCCAGTCGCTGCCATAGTTCCGCATCGAACAAGGGAACGGTAAGGGGCGGCAAGCTCTGCGGAATATCGCCGACCACCTTGACGCCTTTGGCTTCAAGATCGAAGGTAATGACAGCCAAAATCGACAGTGCGACCGCCACGATGGGGCCGGCCTTGGCAACAAGATCAGCGGGCCGCGCCGCCAGCCCGAAACCGACGAGCATGGGTTTCAAACCTTTGCGTACCCAGAATAGAAATCCGGTCGCAATCACGCCAATCGCAAGGGTGTAAGGATTGGTGTCCTTGGCATTTTCGATCAAGGTCGTGACCAGCTCGGGCATTGCCTCACCCGACGCCTTAATGCCCAGCAGCGACTTGAGTTGGCTGGTGGCAATAATGATACCGCTTGCGGTGATAAACCCTGACACCACAGGGTGCGATAACAGGTTTGCGAGAAAACCCAGACGCAACACGCCCATGACAATCAGGATCAGCCCGGACAGCAACGCGAGGACAAGCGTGGCGGCGATAAATTCGGCGCTGCCCGGTGCGGCAACGGCGCTCGCCGCTGTCAAAGTCATCAGCGAAATCACCGCCACCGGTCCAACGGCGAGCGCGCGGCTCGTCCCGAACAGGGCATAGGCAATGATGGGAAGAATAGAGGCGTATAGCCCTATTTCCGGTGGCAACCCAGCCAACATGGCATAAGCCAGGCTTTGCGGGATGAGCATTATCGTGACGATTGCGGCGGCGACCAAGTCATTGGTCAACGTCACGCCGCCATAGCCGCGTCCCCATTCCAATATCGGCAAATAGCGCGCCAATTTCATAGCCGTTATGCCGCGCCGATCTTGTGGGGTTTGACCATCCACTCATGCCCTTTGAGCATACCGTGCCAGTAAATTGGCGGAAGAATGGTGTCCTTTAACAGCCATGACAGGCGCGATGGACGCGTGCCGTCAATCAGCCAATTCGGGAAGCTCGGCAGCAATTTTCCGCCATAACCAAATTCGGCGAGCACAATCTTGCCGCGCTCGACCGTCAACGGGCAACTGCCATAGCCGTCATAATCGGCGACAGGTGGCTTGCGCTCAAGAGCAGCCAATACATTCACCGCGACCACTGGCGCTTGCTTGCGTGCCGCCGCCATTGTCTTGGCGTTTGATGCTGAGCAGGCATCGCCCAATGCAAAGACATTAGGATAGCGCACATGCTGCAATGTCGCTTCATTGACCTCAATGAAGCCACTTGCGGCAGCCAGCGGACTGTTGCGCACAAAATCTGGCGCGACTTGCGGCGGGACGACATGGATCATGTCGAACTTTTCCTCGACCCGCGTGACGATGTCGCCGCGTTTCTGTTCAAATGTCGCAATTTTGGCAGGGCCATCGATCGCAACCAGCTTTGATTCAAAATTTAAGTGCGCGTCATAGCGTTCGATATATTCCATCAGTGCGGGGACATAGGCGGCAACCCCGAACAGCACTGCGCCGCTGTTATGGAATTGCACATCAATGTCTTTTAACACCCCGGCACGTTCCCACGCACTGCACGACAGATACATTGATTTTTGCGGCGCGCCTGCACATTTAATCGGCATTGGCGGCTGCGTGAACAGCGCGCGGCCTTGCTTGAAATCCTTCACAAGGCGGTTGGTATAAGGGGCAAGGTCGTAACGATAGTTGGACGTTACGCCATTTTGACCAAGCGTTTCGGTCAAGCCGTCGATAGCCGCCCAATCCAGCTTAATGCCGGGGCATGCCACCAGCACGCGATAGGCAACCGAACTTCCATCGGCGAGCAGCACCTTGTTGTCCTCAGGCGCAAATCCAGAGGCTGCCTTTTTGATCCAGTCAACCGCTTTGGGCATGACCGATTTTTCGGTGCGCTTGGTGAATTCAGCCGAGAAAACACCAGCCCCAACCATAGTCCAGCCGGGCTGATAATAATGGTCTTCTGAAGGTTCGATTACGGCAACCGATAGCTTCTGCTTGCGCTTTAACAGGCTGGCGGCTGTGGCGATTCCGGCACTGCCGCCGCCCACAATAACCACATCATAGATTTTGGCGGAGGATGGCGCTGCATCCTGATCTTTTGTCGCCATTTCCCAAAGCTTGGTTGAACGCGCGCCGGAGCGGCAATAGGCAAGAATGGGGGGTGGCATTTGGGCCAGAGCCGCTTTCATCTTCGCCGCATCATCGTCCGTAACTGCGCCTGAGACGGCTGGAGCATACGTGAATGACAGGCCAAGCACTTCTGCTTCTTTCTGGATAGCGGCGGCGGATGGTTGCCCCGCCTCTTCGCCATCTGGCCGGTTGCAGATAACCGATTTGAAGCCCTGCGCGGCAGCGTGGTGCACATCTTCTGTCGTCAATTGCCCTGAGACAGAAAAGCCTGGCGTGATGGATTTGAACGTCATTTAGGCCCCGCTTGTTTTGGTTTTTGGGATGTAAAAGGTATGAAGCGTTGCGCGGCCATGCCGACAAACATCGCAACGACAAATGGCGCGACATCGCCCGGCGCGATCGCCAAGTCAGCAAGCGCAGGTCCGGGGCAAAGGCCGGCAATGCCCCAACCCATTCCAAACAATATGGCCCCAATGGCAAGCGGGCGATCGAGCTTGGTCGTGCCTGGTAAATCGAACGTTGGTGCCGCAAGCGGCGCAGACAGCCGCGATCTAATCACCCAAGCCACGGCCATTGGCAGCATGGCGCCACCCATGACGAAAGCGAGCGTTGGATCCCATTGGCCAAGCAGATCCAGAAACGCCTGAACGCGGGCAGGATCTGACATGCCCGAATAGGCAAGACCGGCCCCGAACAGCGTTCCAGAGATTAATGCGATAAGCGCCCGGGTCATAGCCAACCTCCCGCGCGCAGAATCCCTACGGTAACAAATCCGCTTGCCATGAACATGCCGGTTGCCAATATGGATCGCGGCGAAAGACGCGATAGCCCGCATACGCCGTGGCCACTGGTGCAGCCCGAGCCGAGCCGTGTGCCATAGCCAACGAGTAAGCCACCGATGATCAGCGGCCAGATGGATGCTGGAAAACTGACGTTCACCGCACCAACGGTCTGCGCGATCAGAAGCGCACCAAGCGGAAGGCCGACGACGAATGCGATTGCAACATTTCGCGGCGCTCCGCTATCCGCGATGCCCGTTGCCCGTGCCGCCATTCCGCTGACGCCGGCGATCCGGCCAAGGCCGAGCAGCATGATTGCGGCCGCAAGTCCAATCAGCAAGCCGCCCATAAAGCCCTCAACAGGCATGGCGTTGGGAAAGGCCGATATCATACGGCGTTGACCGGGATTTTGAGGTACGTGACGCCATTGTCGTCTGCCGCGGGCATATGGCCTGCACGCATATTCACTTGCACCGACGGTAAAATCAGACGCGGCATATCCAGCGTCGCATCGCGCGCCTCACGCATCGCGACAAATTCATCCTCGGTTATGCCGTCATGGGCATGGATATTGCCTTTACGCTCGGCCTCCACAGTCGTTTCCCATGCATATTCCGTGCGACCAGCAGGCAGATAGTCGTGGCACATGAAGAGCCGCGTCGTGGCAGGCAGCGACAAAATCCGGCGCAACGACTGGAACAATTGCCGCGCATTTCCGCCGGGAAAATCCGCGCGCGCCGTGCCGTAATCGGGCATGAACATTGTGTCGCCCGTGAACACGGCGTCACCAATGACATAGGCAATGTCCGCAGGCGTATGACCGGGGACATGGAGGACGGTTACGTCCAGCTTCCCAATTTGGAAGTGGTCGCCATCGGCAAAAAGCTGATCAAAATCTGATCCGTCACGCTGAAAATCAGTGCCAGCGTTAAACAGCTTTCCGAATACATTCTGGACGGTAACGATATGTTCGCCGATGGCGATTTTGCCGCCAAGCTTTTGCTGCAGATAAGGTGCTGCCGAAAGGTGATCGGCATGCGCATGGGTTTCGAGCAGCCAATCAACGGCCAAGCCCTGCTGCGCAACATATGCGATAATGGCATCCGCCGACGCGAACGAGGTCCGGCCAGAAGCAGGATCAAAATCAAGCACGCTATCAATGATCGCAGCCTGCTTGGTTTCGGGATCGTGGACCACATAGCTGACGGTGAAAGTCGGTTTGTCGAAAAAGGCACGAATTATCGGAACACCCTTTTGGGCATCACTCACCTGCGCGATGGCATTTTCTAACGCTGAGTCGGGCATCGGAAACTCCTATAAATTCATATTTACATAAATTGTGTAATCGATTATCCATGTTGCGTCAATATGACTCTCGTGGCAGCGCCGACCGATGAACAGGATGAAGAAATGAACGACACGAACGCAGTTGCCTCACAGCCCATTAGGATCGGCGAAACAGCGCCGGACTTTCGCGCGCGGACAACGCTCGGGGAACGGAGCCTATCGGAATATCGGGGCCAGTGGCTCATCTTGTTTTCGCACCCTGCGGACTTTACGCCCGTGTGCACGACAGAATTTGTTGCGCTTGCCAAGTCGGCCGCTGCGTTCGAGGCAACTGGTTGTGCATTGCTCGGGCTTTCCGTGGACAGTATCCATTCGCACATTGCCTGGGTGACTGCGATTAAACATAAATTTGGGGTAAATGTTCCTTTCCCCATCATTGAAGATCCCTCCATGGTCATCGGCCGCGCATATGGCATGATTGACGATACTGCAGCGGATAGCGCCGCGGTGCGCTCAACCTATTTCATCGACCCCGACGGCATCATTCGTGCCATCACGACGTATCCGCATAATGTTGGCCGATCGGTCAGTGAAATGCTGCGCCTTCTTCGCGCATTGCAAGCTACTCAGGGCGGCGCTGGCCTTGCTCCAGAAGGATGGCAACCCGGGGACAAATTGCTTGCATTACCAATTATAAACAGCGCCGAAATCAGTGGTGACGATGATTGGTTTTGCCATTTGGCCGACACGAAATGACGTCGCTGTTTGAAAGTCGCGACCGCGCCGTAAAAGCGGCGGATAAGCTAAAAGTCTATGCGCAGCCGCAGCGGCTCATGATCTTGTCTTGCCTTTTGCGCGGTGAACGCACGGTGAGCGAAATTGATGCCGCAACCGGCATAGGCCAACCTGCGCTTAGCCAGCAACTCGCGGAACTGCGCCGCAACGACCTCGTAAAAACGCGCCGTGCGTCCAAGCAAATCTGGTATGATTTAGCGGATGATAAAGTCTGCTTATGCGTTCGCAGCATGGAAGCAATCCTTGGAGACGAAGGCGATGTGGGGCAAATGTTGAATACCGCCCTGCAATTGAACAAGCCTGAGGTACGTTCGCCTACAGCGAGTGGTGCGGCAGGGTTCGCCCGCATCATTTAACGGGGTTATATTCTAGCCATCAAAATATGGCCATTCCAACAGAACGAATGGCTAATTGCTTGGTCTATCGCCTTGAAAGTAGACCATTGATGTCGTCGAAAGAGTTAACCTAGCAACCTTGCAGGTGCAAGGTCCGCTCATAAGGAAGTGAGCCTACGCTGATGATGGCTGAATTTGGGCGCAAAGCAGACATTATCTTAGGTCAAATCATAAACTGTGAACGGCTGCAGGATCTGCTTAAAAATGCCATCTGCGCCAGCTTATCTGCTGCCTCCTCAACAAACACCTATCGCTCAATCAGTCGATACACCCATATTTTCCCCGGTCGGCCTGTGGGTGATCCCTGAGGCTCGCCTGACCCATGTATATGGCTCGGCCACCTTGATGTATGGGGGCTCGCGCTGCGATCCGTAGGGCACGTTGCAGCAGCACTTTACGCGCCAACTCCAGTAGCAGGGTGCGCGCCTCCTTGATCCGCCATTCTAATTCGTTTTTCTGCTCGCGAAGACCGTGAAGCTCGTCAGCGGATTGACCAAATAGATCTCCGTAGAGCGCCCACTCCCCCTAACTTTGATTTTGCGCAGCCAATCCATCTCCACCAGTAGGTCAATACCAGCGTCGACATGATCCCCGCGGAGACCCGCCCAGTTTTTCTGCTTTATGTCACGCGCCGTAAAGCCATCGGCAAGCTTACCTTGCCTTACCTTACGAAGTATTGCCCGGGCTGCTGCTAATCCCACACCAGTGGCTGCCATTGCATAGATCCTACGTGCATGGGCTTCGAGATAGTTCGCCCAGACCAGCGCCTGCTCAACAGCCTCCAAACTCACTGGCCCAGTTCCCCCGCTAGCCAAATGGAAGATCAGAGCGAGGCGTCGGATCAGCCCCCTAAACTTTGAGAAATGTGCTGCCAAAGCTGGTGTAAGATCTGGATCGCGGACCTTTGATTCTAGATCTGTGCGCCAACTTACAAAGACCACCCTTGCCGGTTCGGAAAAGCGGAAAAACGGAATACCCTCCTCTCCGGCCGTGGGATCCACTTCGGCACCAATTTCATCAAAACGCCTAGAGGATAAACCTTCAAAACACTCAAAAGCCCTTCGCTTGGCAGTTTCATTAGGATGGCGGTCAACATCAACAAAATGGCTATCGATGTCTGGCATGCAGATAAGCTGCAAACGTTGAACCATACCGTCGTCGTGACTGCGCAAAGAATGGTAAATACAGGAGGCAAGCCGATTTGGTTGGGTTGTACCAATAACGGATATGTTCACAGCAGGGATTCGTATTGTACCCCTGCCGATGCGGTCGAACGTATACCCCTGATTACCACCCCAGCCTGATTGATAGAAACCACGAGCAGTAGCCTTTTCCTCCCGATCCAGATCGGCAAACAGCGTAATCAACTCGTCACGATGGACAAGAATGCCGTCTGGGTTTGCGGCACAGATCTCGCCCATCTTTTCGGCGGTGCAGTCGGTCGTCATGAATCACTTTTGGACCGGCGCCTCATGGTCCTCATGGAACTGCTTAACGTACCGACATGGCAGCACGGTCGCTTACCCCCCACCCCCGTTTAGAAACCTAGCCAAACGAGACGCCACCGGGGTGGCACCCCCCACATACTGGCTTATGGGCCCCAGTTCCTTCGTACATATTATTCTGCGCGTTTAGAGAGGAGCATGGTTGCAGGCCGGCACAACAGGCCATAATCACCATGTATGTCGAGTTGTGGGCCGGGAGCGGACTGTCGCTTTTGGCTAGCAGCATCGTGATGAAGCTTGATTTCTCCCCCCGTTGCTGTCATCAAATTATGATAACGTTCACAACGAAGTTTTGGAGTGGGTTTGATGCGGTTAAGGGGATCGATGGCACTGATAGCCTTCGCGTCGGCGGGATGTGTTTCGGCGGTGACGCACGCGCAGACTATAAAGCCGGCGGCGCCTTCTGCCCAGACCGCTGCACATGTTGCCAATTGGCCAGCGGCCCAAAGTCCCGCGGCGATTACCGATGCGAAAACCGAAGACGCAATAACGGCGTTGCTTTCAAAAATGACATTGGAGCAGAAGGTCGGTCAAATAATACAGGCCGACATCAGCGCCATCACGCCTGAGGATCTAAAGCAATATCCGCTTGGCTCGATCCTTGCGGGCGGTAATTCCGGACCTTATGGCGACGAGCGCGCCGACGCTGCAAAATGGGCGCAACTGGTTAGTGCGTTTCGCGATGCGTCACGTACATCAGGCGCTGGTGTGCCCATATTATTTGGCGTCGATGCGGTGCACGGGCATTCAAACCTGCCGCAAGCAACCATTTTTCCGCATAATATCGGACTGGGTGCTGCGCGCGATGTCGGCTTAATCCAACGCATTGGCAAAGCCACGGCGGCAGAGATTTCTGGCAGCGGGATTGAATGGACCTTTGCGCCAACGCTCGCCGTACCGCAAGATTTGCGCTGGGGCAGAACCTATGAAGGCTATTCCTCCGATCCTGCGCTGATTGCGGCATATGCCGGTGCGATGACCATAGGTTTGCAAGGCAATCTTGTTGCCGGTGCGCCGTTGGACGCCACGCATGTTGCCGCAACTGCCAAACATTTCCTTGCAGACGGTGGCACCATGGACGGCCGCGATCAAGGCGATGCCCAGATCAGCGAAGCCGAACTGGTCGCAAAACATGCGCAGGGCTATCCCGCATCTATCAACGCAGGCGCACTGACCGTTATGGCCAGCTTCTCAAGCTGGAACGGAGTGAAGCATCATGGCAACGCCTCTCTGCTGACCGATGTCTTGAAAAACCGGATGGGCTTTGCCGGGCTGGTTGTTGGCGATTGGAATGGACATGGCCAAGTCGCGGGCTGTTCTGCGACCGACTGCGCTGCGGCCATTAATGCCGGGCTGGACCTGTTCATGGCGCCTGACAGTTGGAAGGGATTGTTCACGTCGACTTTGGCAGCGGCGCGGGATGGCCGGATCTCCGCCGCGCGGTTGGACGATGCGGTGCGGCGAATCGTGCGCGTGAAATACAAGCTTGGCCTCATGGGCGATGCGCCGACTGTCCGGGGGCAAACCTCTTTGGTTGGCAAGCAAGAGCATCTCGATCTTGCGCGTGAGGCGGTGTCAAAATCACTGGTGCTCCTCAAAAATGATGACGGCGTTCTGCCCATTCGCAATGGCAGCAATGTCCTGATCACCGGTTCCGGCGCGGACAATATGGCGATGCAGGCCGGCGGCTGGAC
>CAZCXQ010000053.1:0-11233 GCA_964502655.1 uncultured Sphingorhabdus sp. | reverse complement strand
GCGCAGGTCCGCTTCGCTCACCGCCTTGGCCTGCACCGAACCCGCAGCCATTGCTGCAAGGCTGACAAAGACTGCAAAATGGGCAAGACGCATAAATGATCGCTCCGGACTACGAAGGGGCGGCACCCGTCCTATGTCGGGAACGCTCTATCGTTAATTTCGCTTCATCTACATGCATCGATTCAATCATGCGACCCTTAAATCGCTGCGCGCCCCCTCGGCTGGCCGCAATTAATTCCTCCGCCTCAGCCACCGCCGCTGCATCCGCGCCAAAGGCCTGATTGGTTATCGCAATTTGATTGGGGTGAATGAGCGTTTTGCCCGTGAAACCATAGATTGCGCCTTGGCGGCATTCGGCATCGAAGCCGTCCATGTCATCCAGCCGGTTGCACACCCCGTCAAAACGCGGCTTGCCCGATGCGGATGCCGCGAGCACGATGGTCTGCAGCGCCAGTTCCAGCCCTTCGCGCAATGGACCGGGCCGAATACCGGTTTCCGCCGCAATGTCATTTGTGCCCGCAATCAATCCCGCAACCATGGGGTGCGCCGCAATCTCGCGTGCGGCATATAATCCCTTTGGCGTTTCGATCATCGCCAATATGGGTTTGCCAGCATCGGGTATGTCGTCCGGACCTTCGACCTTAGGGACAACAATGAAGTCCGCGCGGCTTTGCGCCAAAGCGGCGATGTCGTCGGCATGATATACGCTGTCCGCGCCGTTTGCCCGTATGGCAATTATTTTGCCTGCGACCCCGTGTGCGGCATATTGCACGGCTGCCGCACGCGCATCCGCCTTTAACTCATGCGGGACCGCATCTTCCAAATCAATGATCAGCATATCTGCATCAAGCGATCGCGCTTTTTCCAACGCGCGTGCATTGGACGCCGGCATATAAAGCGCCGACCGCGTAAACCTCAGTTGCTGCAAGATATCCATGTTTGCTCCCATTTTATCGGCCTGCGCATGCTTCCTGCGTAAACGCGATGAAATGGTAAAGCCCCTCGACCGATTTTTCTTGCAACTATTCGTTAATCCCACACTATTACAGATCAAGCAAACGGGAGGATTTCTATGGAATATTTTTTCGGCTTACTCGCCCTGATCGTCATCATTTTTGTGATGATGGGCGTAACCGTTGTTCAGCAAGGCTTCGTTTTCACAATTGAACGGTTCGGGCGCTATACCTATTCCGCGCAACCTGGGTTGACCGTCATCATCCCGTTCTTTGACCGCGTTGGCCGCAAGGTGAATGTCATGGAACAAGTTCTCGACATTCCCGGGCAAGAAATCATCACAAAGGACAACGCGATGGTCGGCGTTGACGCCGTGGTGTTCTTTCAAGTGCTCGACGCAGCCAAAGCTGCATATGAAGTGTCCGACCTTTACGTCGCCATCATGCAAATCACGACAACCAATCTGCGTACCGTGATGGGCAGCATGGACCTTGATGAAACCTTGTCAAAGCGCGACGATATCAATGGCCGCCTGCTGTCAGTGGTGGACCACGCAACCAGCCCATGGGGTGTCAAAATCACGCGCGTCGAGGTGAAAGATATTCGCCCACCGGCTGATATCTCCAACGCAATGGCGCGGCAGATGAAGGCCGAACGTGAAAAGCGTGCGCAAATCCTTGAAGCAGAGGGCATGCGGGCCGCAGAAATCCTGCGCGCTGAAGGCGAAAAGCAAGGCGCCATTCTTCAGGCCGAGGGCCGCAAGGAAGCGGCATTCCGTGACGCCGAAGCCCGCGAACGCGAAGCAGAGGCCGAGGCGAAGGCAACGGTCATGGTTTCCGATTCCATCGCGACATCGGGCACGCAGGCGCTGAATTACTTCATCGCGCAGAAATATACCGAAGCCATCAGCCAGTTCGCAACATCACCCAATGCAAAGACCATTTTGTTCCCGGTAGAAGCCACGCAATTGATCGGCACGCTGGGCGGAATTGGCGAATTGGCCAAGGAAGCGCTTGCGACAAAGGACAAATAAAACCTGCTTCTAACAGATGCGCCGCCGGCTCTTGTTGCTTGTGCTTTCGTGGAATGACATGGCGTCGGAATTGCACTAAGATAACGGCTACCGGGAGTAAGACATGGCAGAATGGCTCGACACAATTTCAACGCACTGGTTCTGGCTCTCGCTGGGGCTGCTACTCGGGGGCGCCGAAATGGTTGCGCCCGGCTTCTTCCTGATGTGGCTTGGCCTTGCCGCGCTTATTGTTGGGGGGCTGGATTACTTCCTTCCCATCACCGTCGCCTATCAGGTCGCCATGTTTGCCATATTGTCGGTGTTGATGGTCTTTGCGGGTAAGAAATTTCTACACGACAACCCCATCGAGACCGAAGATGCAAAGTTGAACGACCGTGGCGCGCGGTTGACGGGTGAAATCGTGACCGTGGTTGAGGCGATCACAAACGGCCACGGCCGCGTCAAGGTCGGCGACAGCGTCTGGTCCGCCCGCGGCGTCGATGCCGCGATAGGATCCCGTGTGCGCGTCACAGGCGCTGACGGCGCGGTGTTGTTGGTCGAAGGCGGCCTTGACTGATCGAAGGACGCACTCGGTCCGTCTTTTCAGAGCCCGAAGCGTTCTAAATCAGGTCAAGGCTCGCGCGGTCGGGTTCGATAAAGCCCCGCCGCGCGTGCACCGAAAACAGCCGCTCCTTCGAATAAAACCGAAGCGGCAAGTCCCTGCGTCCCCGGCTGGAAAGTAAAAGTGCGTTCACGGCCTCGTGCAACGGCACCTGTATCCCAACCTCTGCCAGATGCGCCTTCACGCCAGCGATATACACTTGCGTAATCGTTTCATGATAGCCTTGCGTATCGTCGTTCACCCCGCCCACGGCTTCGTTGTACGCCGAAATGATGGCGGGCAGTTCACGCTCAATCGCGATATCCGGCCGATCACGCACCAGCCAAGTACATGCCGCCAGATGCGCTTCATGCGTCCAATGTTCGCGCGGTAAGCTACGCGCAAGCAAGCCTTCGCCGATCGCGACGATTGCGGCGTCATCTTCAAATAAGCGCATAGAATATTCGGACATGATCGGACCTCCTGCGTTGTCCGATGATGTCCGGACGGGTTAAGCGACTTTTGGCGCCGACTGCCTTACACCTTCGTCGACATGATCTGCAAATTGCGCGAAGTTGTCGATGAACTGCTGAACAAGTCCGCGCGCCGTCACATCATATTCCGCCTTGTCCGCCCAAGCTTCACGCGGATCAAGAATGCCGCTGTCGACACCTGGAACTGCGACCGGGAATTCAAAACCAAAATTCTGGTCCTTACGGAATTCTGCATTATTCAGGCTTCCGTCCAGCGCAGCGTTAAGCAATGCCCGTGTGGCCTTGATAGGCATACGGCTGATGCCGGGCATCGTTGCTTTGCCGCCCGTCCAGCCGGTGTTGACCAACCAGCATTGTACCGCCCCCTTCGCGATCCGCTCTTTCAGCAAATTGCCATAGACGCTTGGGTGACGCGGCATGAATGGCGCGCCAAAGCAGGTGGAGAATGTTGCTTCAGGCTCGGTTACGCCAATCTCCGTTCCAGCAACACGCGCCGTGTAACCCGATAGGAAGTGGTACATGGCCTGATCGGGCGTCAGGCGCGCAATAGGCGGCAAAACGCCGTAAGCGTCCGCGGTCAAAAAGATGATCGTCTTGGGAACTGGGCCCATATTCTTTTCAGACGCGTTCGGAATGAACTCAATCGGGTATGAACCGCGGCTGTTTTCCGCGAGGCTATTGTCGTCGAAATCCAGCTCGCGGGTTTCCGGGTGGATAACAACATTTTCAAGCACCGTTCCAAAGCGCTTTGTCGTCGCAAAGATTTCCGGCTCGGCTTCTTCCGAGAGGCGAATCATTTTTGCGTAGCAACCGCCTTCAAAGTTAAACACCGCAGTGTCCGACCAACCATGTTCATCGTCGCCGATCAGTGTGCGGCTCGCATCTGCTGACAATGTCGTCTTGCCGGTGCCTGACAGGCCAAAGAATACGGCGGTGTCGCCGTCTGGGCCGATGTTGGCGGAGCAATGCATGGGCATCACACCCTTCACCGGCAACAGATAATTGAGGATGCCGAAAACCGACTTCTTCATTTCACCCGCATATGCAGTGCCACCGATCAAAATGAGCTTTTCGGTGAAGTTCACAGCGATAACAGTCTCGCTGCGGCAGCCATGGCGCGCAGGATCTGCGCGGAAGCTTGGCAAATCGATAATTGTGTATTCCGGCACAAAGCTGGCCAGCTCTTCCTGCGTCGGGCGCACCAGCAAGGTACGGATGAACAGATTGTGCCATGCCAATTCGTTAATCACGCGCACATTGACGCGGTGCTCCGCCTGCGAACCCCCGAACAAGTCAGCAACGTACAATTTGTCTTTGCCGCCAAGTGCGGCAATGAAATCTTCTTTCAGCGCCGCAAAATGCGCCGGGTCCATCGGGACGTTGGTTTTACCCCACCAAATGCTGTTTTCGGTTTCCGCGTCGCGCACGATAAATTTGTCTTTCGCGGAACGCCCTGTGTGCGCACCCGTCTTAACAACCAGCGGACCGTCTTTGGCCAATATGCCTTCATCATTCGCCAGCGCGGCTTCTACCAAAGGCGCGGTGCCGAGATTGCAATGCAGCTGCGCCTGCGTGCCAAAACCTTGTTGCGAAAGCGAGATATGTAAAGGTGTCGACATTGGCTACTCCGGCAAAAGTTGCGAATCTAGGGCATACGTATGCACTGTTTCGCTGGAGCCGGTATACGATGCGCGCAACAAGGTCAAATGGGGTTCATTATTTAGGTGCAACAGCACCACCTTTTTCCCGCCACATCGGCACCAAGAGAGCAAGTGATTGAACCCAAGCCATTGC
Source organism: uncultured Sphingorhabdus sp. (assembly GCA_964502655.1). Classification (GTDB taxonomy): domain Bacteria; phylum Pseudomonadota; class Alphaproteobacteria; order Sphingomonadales; family Sphingomonadaceae; genus Sphingorhabdus_B. Next base: position 6,378 of record CAZCXQ010000053.1, on the reverse strand, counting down.
ACCCCTATAGTTGGCGCATGAGTGCAACCATCGCCTTGGTCGACGACGACCGCAACATTTTGACCTCGGTGTCCATAGCTATGCAAGCAGAGGGCTATGTCACCCGGATATATTCGGACGGCGAAACCGCGTTGAAGGCCATGCTCGAAAATCCTGCAGACCTTGGCATTTTCGATATCAAAATGCCGCGGATGGACGGCCTCGAATTGCTCCGGCGGTTGCGCGAAAAAAGCGATATGCCGGTCATCTTTCTGACATCAAAAGACGAAGAACTGGATGAAGCACTTGGCCTTGCCATGGGTGCCGACGATTATATCACCAAACCTTTTTCCCAACGCCTGTTGGTGGCCCGCGTAAAGGCCATTTTGCGCCGTGCGACCTATGATCGCGGCGTGAGCAGCGGCGACGCTGAACCTGAGCTTGAGCCAATGGTGCGGGGCAAACTGCAAATGGACCCGGCACGGCACCATGTGAAATGGGATGGAAAGCCACTTACGCTCACGGTTACCGAGTTCATGATATTGGAAGCGCTCGCCAATCGGCCGGGCGTTGTGCGCACACGTGACCAGCTCATGGATGCGGCATATCAGGATGACGTGTATGTCGACGACCGCACCATCGACAGCCACATCAAACGGCTGCGGCGCAAGTTTCGCGAAGTCGATCCAGAATTTGCGGCCATAGATACGCTTTACGGTGCAGGATATCGCTTTGCAGACAGCTGAGCCTGCTGATCTTCAGCTGGGATGGAGCCGGGGGTTATCGCTCACCGCCCGCATCCTTGCTGTAAATCTATTTGTTTTGGCGCTGCTGGGCGCAGGGCTATTTTTCCTCGACAGCTACCGCGTGCGGCTGATTGCGGAACGCGAAGATGCTGCGCGGCTTCAAGCGACATTTTTGGCGGAAAGCCTGTCTTTGGTCGCACCCGAAAAGCGCGCCGCGTACATCTACCAATTTGGCCAAGAGCACCAATCGCGGATACGGGTCTATGCGCAAAATGGCGAAAAGATCCTGGACAGCTTCGCCGGCCATCCGCCGACATATGTCTTCCGCGACCCAGCCAAAGAACCGATACGCAAGGTCATCGCGCGCGGCATTGATAAGATGTTCGATTTTTTGGTGGGTGCAGCCGTTTTGCAGGCATTTGTCGAACCGCGCGTCGATACGGCCGATGCTTGGCAACATGTGATAAAGCCTAAACCAGCGGATGCAGCGTCGACGGTCGCTTTCGCCCCGGACCTCACGCATGTTATCAGCGCCGGTTCGCGGTCACGCGATGGCCGCTTTGCGGTTCTGACAACATCCAATGAACGCGATATTCGCCTATTTGTCCGGGCCGAGCGGTTCAATGTCGGAATGTTTTTTATCATCGCGCTCGCCATCGGCATAATGCTCTCCATATTTCTCGGGCGAACCATTGTGCGTCCGCTTCGGCACCTATCCCGTGCGGCGGTAAAGGTACGGCTTGGCCGGGCTCAGGAAGTCACCGTTCCGCGCCTACCCTCGCGCCGTGATGAAATCGGCATGCTTGCGCGCGCACTGTCCGACATGAGCATTGCCCTTCGGCAGCGTATTGACGCGACAGAAGCATTTGCCGCAGATGTCGCGCACGAGATTAAAAACCCGCTGGCTTCCCTGCGGTCGGCACTGGACGGTGCAGAGCGCATTCAAGACCCTGCCCTGCGCAAACAGCTTATGGATGTCGCAAAGGCCGATGTGCAGCGGATGGACCGATTGATCAGCGATATTTCAGACGCAAGCCGCGTGGATTCGCAATTGGCAAAAGCAAAGTTCGAACCCATCGACTTGGGCGACATGATTGAACAATTGCTTCAGGCGCGCGAAGACCGTGGCAGCGACAAGGATGTAAATATCGCCTTCGCACGGCCACGGCGGACAATCGCCACGGTTATGGGTGAAGATGTCCGCCTCGAACGCATGCTGACCAATCTGATCGACAACGCAGTGTCCTTTTCGCCGCCCGGCGCAGTGGTAGAGATATCGGCGACGCTGGCCGACGAGGAAGTGATCATTCGCATCAGCGACGAAGGCCCGGGCGTTCCTGTGCAGGAAAGAGAAGCCATCTTCCGCCGGTTCCACAGTGAGCGTCCGCCAACCGAAAATTTCGGCAAACATAGCGGGCTGGGACTGGCCATCGCGCGCACGATTGTTGAGGGGCATCATGGCCGCATCAATGTGCGCGACCGGGTTGATGGCAAAGGCGGGGCCTGTTTTGAAATCGCCCTTCCCTGCGCAGCGGCGGCAACGCTCTGATGCCACAGATGATCCATGGCAGCGCGATATCCATCGGTGGCCATGCTGTGCTGATTATTGGCTAGTGGTGTAGGTTCAAATCCGATCTCGCGCTCCGGCTGATCGATCGCGGCGCTATTTTGATTAGCGATGATGTCGTTTTTCTGGAAACCCGTGACGACGCTCCAATACTGACTGTCGCTCCCAATATCGCCGGCAAGATTGAGGTGCGCGGCGTCGGCATATTTGATATCGATTTCAGAGCGTCTGCGCCGCTGCGCCTCGTCGTGGAGTTCGTAGATGCACCAGACCGATTACCTGAAGACATTGCGCGCACCAACATTGGTGACTACGTCGTTCCCGTGTCCAAACTAAATCCATTTGAACAGAGCAGCGCAATCAAGGTCGAATATGCGTTGCGGGCAGTTCTCGATAGCGGCGCCCGGCCCGAACTTGCATCCACCGTTTCTGTAAAAGAAAGCTTGCCATCGTGACCGCCAAAACAGCCTCTACCCCGCAAACAATATTGATTGTGACGGGCGTTTCAGGCGCTGGGAAAACCACCGTTCTCAAGGCGCTTGAAGATTTAGGCTGGGAAGCCGTCGACAATTTCCCGATCCGCCTTGCCAGCCAGTTACTTGAAATACCCGTGACCGGTCGTCAGGCGAGCCCCGATATCCCCATTGCCCTTGGCTTTGATAGCCGAACGCGGGGTTTTGACGCCGAAACGCTTATTCAACAGATCAAACAGCTGCAGAACCAGCCCAACCTGACCATCAGAACGCTGTTTCTCGACTGCGCAGGCGTTGAAATTGAACGCCGTTATGCAGAAACGCGTCGCCGTCACCCCGCGGCACCTGACCGCCCTGCCATGGACGGCATCGCGATTGAACGCACGTTGATGGATCCATTTCGTCAGTGGGCAGAAACGGTCATCGACACAAGCAAGCTGTCTGCGCATGATCTGCAACAGGCGATACGCGAGCAGTTCAACAGCGAAGCATCGCCACATTCGGTCATTACGATAACTAGCTTTGGCTATTCGCGGGGCATTCCCCACAATGCCGATCTGGTTTTTGACTTGCGGTTCCTGCGCAATCCGCATTGGGACAAGACACTTCGGCCGCTTACAGGGTTGGATGAAGGTGTATCGCATTATGTCGAAGCCGACCCCGCATATGACGCGGCGATGGAAAAAATACGCGACCTGCTCCGCTATCTTTTGCCGCTCTATGACGCGCAAGGTAAGGCCTATGTAAACATAGCCTTTGGCTGCACCGGCGGGCGTCACAGGTCGGTCCATGTGGCCGAACAATTTGGCCGTTGGTTGCGTGAAGATGGCTTTGCTCCGGCAGTTCACCATCGCAATCTGACCTCAAGACCGATTGACGCAATTGAAGAGCCTGCTAACGGCGCAAACAATAGTACCGCACCACAGGGTAACGACATCACATGATCGGTTTAATTTTAGTCACACATGGCAAGCTTGCGGACGAATTTCTCGTCGCGCTTGAGCATGTTGTTGGCCCCCAAAAAAACATCGCCACCATTTGCATCGGTCCGCATGATGACATGGAGGCCCGCCGTAATGAAATAGCAGCGGCCATTAAGCAGGTTGATTCAGGCAAAGGCGCGATAATCCTCTCCGATCTGTTTGGCGGAACGCCCTCCAATCTGGCCATATCGCTGCTCGAAAGCGGCCGGGTCGAAGTCATCGCTGGCGTAAACCTACCCATGCTGATCCGTCTCGATAGCGCCCGCAAAAACCTGGATGTGAAAGAGGCTGTCGCCGCTGCGCGTGAAGCGGGCCGAAAATATATCAGCGTGGCGTCCGAAGTGCTCGAGGCGTCGAAATGACCCGCCACAGCCGGTCTGCCACAATCGTGAATGTGAAAGGGCTGCATGCCCGCGCCAGTGCAAAATTTGTCACCTTTGTCAGCCGGTTGCCCGAAGGCATTAAGGTTGAAGTTGAAAAAGACGGTCAGATCGTCACGGGCACATCCATCATGGGCCTAATGATGCTCGGCGCGGCAAAGGGCAGTGAGATTACCATTCACGTCGAAGGCGACCAGGCAGAGCCCGCGATTGAAAAGCTCATCGGGCTGGTTGTCGACGGCTTTGGCGAAGACTGATGCGCCGTGAGATTACCGGATTTTCCAATCCCCTTCTGAAGGAAATCCGCGGACTGCGGGAAAAGAAATTGCGGAAACGTGCGGGGCTATTTCTTGCCGAAGGCCTCCGCATCATGACGGAAGCGCGCGAAGCTGGCTTTCTCCCCGAAATGCTGTTCCGGGTCAAAGACCGGCCAGTCCACGCGCTGGAAATCGCGCTTGAAGACGAGGTTCTGCGCAACAGCGGGGACGTCATCGAAACCAGCGCCGAAATCATGGCGAAGCTGTCCGGCAAAGATAACGCACAAGCGGTCGTCGGTGTCTATCGTGACCATGGCACCGCGCTTGCCGACATAGAGCGCGCGACCGCGCCGATCTGGCTCATCGCGCAAGCGATGCGTGACCCGGGTAATTTGGGGACAATGTTGCGAACCGGCGATGCTGTCGGCGCCGGCGGGCTTATCCTGATTGATGACTGCACCGACCCGTTTTCGGTTGAGGCTGTCCGCGCGAGCATGGGCGCTATTTTCACGCAAAAGATCGTTCAGTGCCGATGGGACGAGTTTATCACTTGGTTACGCGCGGGCGATGGTCAGCTTGTCGGAACGAGCCTGCAAACCGACACCGATTATCAGGCTGCCCACTACAATAGCCCATGTTTCATCCTCACGGGCAACGAAGCGCAGGGTCTACCCGACGATTATGAAGGTCAGTGCGACCTGCTCGTCAAAATGCCGATGCGGGGCAAGGCAGACAGCTTAAACGCCGCGGTGGCCACGGCGGTCATGGCGTATGAAGTGCTGAACCAGTTTCGCCGTCCAGTGCGCGGCTGAGGCCCGCCAGAGCGATCAGTCTGCCGCTTCGCGTCCGTCGGCAATTTGCGTGTTACCATCATCAGAACCATAACGCGGCAGCGCTTCAACCGACGGGATATCTTCCAATTCGCGCTTGCCGGTTTCGACATTGAGATCGGCAAATTTCCGACCCGTCGACATGACATTACGTTCAAAACTGCCCACGAATTTATTATAATTATTCACCGCCGAGGACAGTCCACTGCCCACTGATTTCAGATGCTGCGCGGCCACGGCAATGCGGTCGTACATTTCCTTGCCAAGCGCGCCAATCTGCTTGGCTTCGCGCGCGAGTCCCTCTTGCCGCCATACGCTGGCAACGGTGCGCGCAATCGCAACCAGATTGGTCGGCGTGGCCAACAACACCTTCTTATCAAAGGCAAAGTCCCACAATTGCGGTTCATGTTCAAGCGCAGCCGCCAGAAAATGTTCGCCCGGTACAAACATAATCACATAATCGGGCGCGTCTTCAAACTGGTCCCAATAGGCTTTGCGCGACAGGCCATCGATATGGTTCTTCATCGACTGTGTGTGCCGCGTCATGGCGACTGCGCGAACGTCGTCATCCACGGAGGCAAAAGCGTCTTGATAATCGTTCAAAGACACCTTGGCATCGATAACCAACGTCCGCCCGCCCGGGACATGAATGATCGCGTCAGGCCGCAAGCGAAGGCCATCGCCTGCATCAATGCTGGTTTCCAAGTCGAAATCCACATGTTCCGATAAGCCGCAGCTTTCCAAAACATTCTTCAGCTGCTGCTCGCCCCAGCGGCCCCGCGCCTTTGGCGCATTGCGCAACGAGTTCATCAGGCCAGAGGCAACGCTCGACACACGCTCCTGCCCGAGGCGCATTTCACCAATCAGGCCCTTCAGATCGCCATATGCTTCGGTGCGGTCTTTCTCGATTTTGCCGACTTGCTCTTCATACGCTTTCAGCTTGTCGCCAACGGGCCCCAAAAGCTGCTTCAACCGCTCTTCATTCTTCTCACCGGCCTGATGAAAGCGTTCATCGGCGCGTTGAAGAAACGCCGCTTGCGCTTCGCCCAACAGTTTTTGGCCAATCTCGCCAAACTGCGCCGACAAGGTTTCTTTGGCCTGAGCCAGCGCAGCGATCTGCTCTTCAAAGCCCCGTTCACGCTCTTCTAGGCTGGTTTCCAGAC
>CAZCXQ010000052.1:0-11237 GCA_964502655.1 uncultured Sphingorhabdus sp. | reverse complement strand
GCGAAACCCGGCAAGCGGCCAAGCTGGAGATTTCTGTTAATGGCCGGGCGGTGATTCCGGAACTTATCAGTGACGGCATATTGGTATCCACGCCCGCAGGTTCGACCGCCTATAATCTGTCAGCCAACGGCCCCATCTTACCGCTCGATTCGTCGTTGCTGGCACTCACGCCGATCAGTCCCTTTCGGCCCCGCCGTTGGAAAGGTGCCATTCTTCCCGACCGCTATGTCATCAAAATCAATATTTTGGAGGCGAGCAAACGCCCTGTCAGCGCGGTTGCCGACCAGCGCGAGATCCGCGACATTGCGCAAGTAGAAGTGGCGTTAGACCGCAATCGATCACTCACGCTTTTGTTCGATCCCGAACATGCACTGGATGATCGCATTGCAATGGAACAATTTATTGTCTGAACTGGCAATGGGCGCTTGCCAAATGCGAAAAAGCGCTGCTATAGGCGCGCCTCTGCCCGAGCATATCGGGCTGTTCCCTGGTAGCTCAGTGGTAGAGCAGTTGACTGTTAATCAATTGGTCGGGGGTTCGAATCCCTCCCGGGGAGCCATTTTTTCTGGCTCATAATGTTGCGGTAAACCGTGAGGCCGCCAAAGCAGCCCCAGCGCGCCACATCTGACCAATATCGCGGTAAATGTACGCAGAAGCCGTCGAGCGAACCTGGGTCGATGCCATTGATGTCGTCTTCACCAGTGTACGGGTCGATATGCGTCGTCAGAACATTCCGTATTCCAGGCAGTTGAGGCGAAACGAACGCTTCGTCTGCGTATAGGCGCGCACGTAAACAACCTTGTGCTGGTCATTCATGACGTCGTCATATTCCACCAGCTGCTGGCGATTATCATAGTTGCGCGCTCGATGTAGTTCGCGGCCTTGCTGGATGTCATGTTGGTCTCGAAAATGCTCTAGCCGAATTGGTTATCCAGTGAACCGTAGCACTTGGGGCTATGAGGAACGATTAGAAAAACGTGCTAATTGATCGCTCGGATTCCATATTCTTTATGTAAGTTTAGACGCCTGTTGCAAGGCGATTAGGATGGTAAAATTACCGACCGATGTTGGGTTTCAAACGAGGCGCTATCCAGCGAAAAACCGTTGTTCACATCACACTTTTTCATTCGTCAATTCAACGCGGTTGCCTCCGTTCCGGCGGAATGGCCTGTGCGCCGGGGCGTCTTGGGTCTGCGGCACCCAAGAAAAGGCCGTTCTCGATCATGATGGATTGCGCGCTGCCCATCGTTTCATCGGAGGTAATGGTGTGCCCTAAGGTCTGCAAAACACGCACCGTATCGGGGTTGAAATTTGGTTCAACGCGCAATTTATCGCTGGCATCTTGAAAGATACGCGGCTGGTGGGTGGCTTCTTCCACATTAAGATTGAAATCGACGACGTTGACGATCACTTGCATCACCGTGTCGATAATCGTGCTGCCGCCTGGGGTACCGGTTACGAGCCAAGGTTTGCCATTTTTCATGACAATTGTGGGCATCATCGTCGACAGCATCCGTTTCCCCGGAGCCATCGCATTGAGCGGTGGTGACAATCCTTCACGCAGGGCTTTTGCTGCCTGTGCATGCGAGAAGTTGTTCATTTGATTGTTCAGCAGCACGCCCGTTCCGGCGATCATCACGCCCGAACCGAAATCGGCACCCAACGTGTAGGTAGTTGACACCACATTGCCCTGCGCGTCCGCAACCGAGAAATGGGTGGTCGATGGGCTTTCATATTTTAAGGGATCGCCAACGCCCGTTTGCGCGGCGGGCTTGGCTTTGTCAGGGTCGATGAGCTTGGCGCGTGACAGGGCGTAGGGTTTTGAAATGAAACCCTTGATCGGCGTCGTGACGAAATCGGTATCGCCCAAAACAGCATAGCGATCCGCATATCCCAGCTTCATCGCCTCGGCCATGATGTGCAGCGACTTGGCCGCACCGACGCCGTTCTGTTTCAGGTCAAAATTCTCAACGATGTTGAGCATATTGAGCAACGTCGCACCGCCTGCACTGGCCGGTGGCGCCGTTACAATATCAAGGCCACGATATGTCCCGCGCAATGGCTTGCGCTCAATCGCGCGATAGGCGGCCAAATCTTCTGTGGTAATCAACCCGCCATTGGCTTTCATGTCAGCGGCAAAACGTGCCGCAACCGGCCCCTTATAAAAACCGTCCGCCCCGCGTTTTGCGATTTGTGTAAGTGTCCATGCAAGGTCTGGCTGCTTCAGCCTTTCCCCTGCCCGATACAGCGCGCCGTCAGGCCTGTAATACGCGGCTTTGGCAGCCGTGCTGGTCGACAGGCGCTCTTTGCCCCAACCAAAAACAAAGGCTTCGTCCGGGGTCAGGACCACACCGTCGCGGGCGAGCGCAATCGCAGGCGAAACGACGTCTGCCCAACGCAGTTTGCCGTATTTCTTATGCGCCATATGGAGGCCCGCAACCGTTCCGGGCACAGACGGGGCCAAATAACCACGCCCTGCGATTTCGGATTCCCGCCCCTGATTGTCGACAAACATCGCAAGCGTTGCCGCCTTTGGCGCGACCGAACGGAAATCGAAAAAGACTTGCTCCCCGCTCTTGGCATCATGCACCAGCATGAAGCCGTCGCCACCGATATTGCCCGCACGCGGGAGCGTGACAGCCAAAGCAAAGCCAATGGCGACAGCGGCGTCCACCGCATTGCCGCCGCGGCGTAATATGCCCGCGCCGACTTCTGACGCGATGGCATTTTGTGACACCACCATGCCCTGTTCGCCAACGACGGGGGAATGGATGCTGGGATATTCGAGCAGCTGTTTCTTCTGCGCAACGACTGGGGATGCCGTCAACGCGACCATGGACAGCAATATGATGCCCGCACGTGACCATTTTCCGATAATCTTCACCTTCAAACTCCTCCCAGCAATCGCGCAGCCCGTTCGGCCGATCCCATCGCATATGTCCAACCCAGCATGCCATGTCCTACGTTGATTGTAACCCTTGGCGCAATCTTCCTGATAATCGGAAGCGCGTTGGCCGTCATGGGGCGAATACCGGCCCAGCCCTGATATGACGCCGCATAATCCGCGGCGCGCGGCAGGACGCCAGCTGCAGTCGATACCAACGCCGCAAGCTGGCATTGGTCGACTATGGTATCCCGGGTGCCCAATTCGGCAAGCCCGGCAACACGGACAGCACCATCAAGCGGGCAGAAAACGACTTTTCTGGAGACATCGGTAATGCTCATCTTGGGCGATGCCTGGCCCGGTGCGGCCGTAAAGGAATAGCCCTTCATCGGCATAAGCGATGAACCAAGGCCATGCTTTTTCAGCAATTTGGCCGCGTCCATCCCGGCGCATATCACAAGCTGATCCGCTTTGATCGTTTCGCCCGCCTTTGTCGTTACAATTGCCGTATGGTTATCAGCATTCCAGCTTTCAACCTCAGTCGCCAGCCGCACGTGCACACCATAGGTCGTGACCAATTGCGATAGCAGGGCATTACAGAATTTATGCGGGTCGCCCAGTTCCTCCTGCGGCGAATAAATAGCGCCGACAAAGCCGCCGGTGCGTTCAGCAAGGGCAGCTTCTTTATTGACCGCCTCTGTCGGGTTAAGGACCTCTTGCTCGGCCCCATGGCTTTGCCGTACCGAAACCATATCGCACGCCGATTTAAATGCCGCAGCGTCATCATAGACCAACATCTTGCCCGCTGACTGATGTCCAAATTCGATCTGATGCTGTTCGAGCAAGGCATGCATGGCCAATTGCGATTCAAGGCCCAATTGCAAACCGGCAAGACTGTTTTCAAGGAACCGTTGGTGCGTACAATTGCGCAAGAAACGCATGAACCAGACAATTTGGCATGGGTCTAAGTTCGGCCGCAAGCGAAAGCTGGAATCCAAACCCAAAGCAAGGGACGGCAGTCGTTTGAGCAAACCGTTGCTCGCCAAGGCATCGGTATAAATATAGCTGAGTTGCGCACCATTTGCGAAAGAAGCACCGCTCCCCGCGACAGCCGCGCGGTCAATGATGGTGACTTCAACACCGCGTCGCGCCAATGCATATGCAGTGGCCACACCCACCACCCCTGCACCCAACACAATCGCGCGGCGGGGCAGCACATCATCGCTGGAATTTTTGGACCAATTCATCGGGTCTAGCTAAAGATGCACCCGGCAAGAGCAAGCGTCGTTGCCGAACAATAATACATCTCTCCCATAACTTTGGGTTAAGTATATGCGTACCGTTGCACAGGCGCGCGCTCTATGGCTGCAATGCCTTTTTAACCTCAGCAACAAATTGCAGCCCCAATCGCGACGGCGGCCGATCCTCCAGCCAGATCGCATGGACCCCGAACTGCATTTCGGGCGAAATGGATAGGGCTTCCAAGCCGTCGCTCACCATTGATCGGGCCGTGAACTGATCAACAATCGCAATCCCCGACCCGAAACGCACCAAGGCTGCCGCGATATAATAAGTGCCAACCGATATGATCTTGCGCACATCAACCTGCGCTTTTTCCAATGTGGCTTCCACAAGATCGCCAATGGGACCGCTGCCGTTGACGCTGATCATGTCGAGGCCGTTCAATTCGCTAATCTTCAGGGTGGTTCTACCGGATGGAAACGTCCCCGGCTGGCAGATAAGATAAAGCCGCGCGGCCGATAGCTTTTCGAGTTTTAGCCTGGGATGTTCTGGCGGATCATAGCCAATCGAAAGGTCGCATTCACGTTCGTACAACGCGCGTGATGTGTCGTTATGGTGTAGGGTTTTGACGTCGAAGGTGACATTGGGAAATTTGGTGCGGAATGCCGCGATGGCGCGGGGTGCGACTTCCAGTCCCAGCGATGGCGCGACGCCGATCCGCAAATGGCCCGTGCCTGTGTTGCGTAAATTGTTCGCGGTGACTTGCAAAGATGAGATGCGGCTGAACACCTCATCTACTTCACGAAACAGCGCATGCGCTTCGTCGGTCGGAACCAAGCGTCCACGCACCAGATTGAACAGACTGATGCCAAGCTGCGATTCGGTGTGCCGCAATACCTTGCTGACCGCTGGCTGCGACACATTCAATCCGCGTGCGGCCGCACTAATGGAGCCGTTTGCATAAACGGCGTGAAAAACTTCAATCTGCCTCAGTCTCATTTGGGCAAGTTAGCGGCGCAATTTCTGCGCCGCTACATGCCAAGCAGTCGTCATGTCAGACCGCTTTATCAAAACTCTTTCGACAGCTCGAAATAGACGAACCGGCCGACGGCGTCGTGCAGCGACCCGAGGAAACCATAGTTCGTCGATGCAAGCGGAGGCTGCTTATCGAACAAGTTACGCGCGCCTACGCGGAACCGTGTGCCTGAAAATGCACCCTGATCATCTCCGGCGCGATATTGCACATAGGTGTTAACTGTGGTGACGCTAGGCAATTTGAAAAACTCGTTGTTTACCTGCAACGTTCCAGTGTCAAAAACAGCGCCGACATAGTTGACCAAGACGCCCGCGCTGACGGGACCTGATTTCCATGTCAGATTCCCGCTCACGCGCCACTCGGGATTGCCGTTGACCTGAATTTGGCTTCCGGCTTGCGTAATCGTCACGCCTGTTCCCAATGTGCCGGCCGCGTTTGCCGCGATCAGTTTCGCCTGCAGTTCAGATGCCGACTGTTCATATTTCAGCAGCTTCGACGCGTTGATGTCGATGTTGAAGCTGCCGATCAGCGTATTGCGTACATCATAGCTGACGCCGAAATCCAGGCCTCCCAACTCGCGCAGGCCAAGGTTGAAATAATCATCCTTCACATAGTCGATGGTGCCGATCACCTGCGTACCCACCGGCGCCAGACGCACGACATTCGGGTTGCTGCGTCCACCCAGCCGCTCGAGAAGGTCGAACAAAATCTGGTTTTGCGCGCCTTGGAGGCCGATGACGCCCTTGGAACGCAGTGACCAATAATCCGCCGTGAACGTGAGGTTGCGGAAAGGCTGTACAATGACACCTGCCGACAAGGTTTCCCCATTTTCAGGTGTCAGATTCTGATTGCCTGACCGAACTTCAAGGGTGCTCACACCGCTGCAGCTTGTCGCCGGGTTCAGGCGGCAAGCGGCAAAGTCAGTACGTGTATTTGCGACCTGTGTTCCGGCGCTATAAAATTGCGCAAGATTGGGGGCGCGGAAATTTTGTGACCATGCCGAACGGAGTTTGATGCCATCGATCACGGTCCATGCACCGGCAACCTTGGTCTTGAACACATTTCCAAAGTCGGAATAATGTTCATCGCGCGCCGCAACTTGCAGATCAATGGATTGGATCAGCGGAATTTCCATATCTTCCGAAATCAACGGCACGGCGAGTTCAGCATATGCCGAAAATACGCGACGGCTTGCCTTTACATCGGGCGCAGGGCTGGCGCCCATGATGTCGGTGCCATAGCGAATACCCGAAACGCTGTCCGTGTACGTCGTGGTGCCATCCAGACGGTTATCCCGGTTATCCGAATAAGTTTCGCGCCGCGCTTCAAGACCGCTGGCGAAGCCTACGCCACCTGCAGGAAGGCTAAAGATATCGGCGTTGGAAATACGGAAGTCCCATGTGCCAAGCGACGTCGTGCTGATGCGGTGCACATCGACCAAGAAGGACTGAATGGTGGCTGCACTGTTCGGGGTACCATCGCCAAGCGAATAATTGAGTTGATTACCCCCATTGAACGGGTTGTAGGCATCGGGGGTCGACCGTGCGAGCGCGGCCTGAAACAGCGTGTTGCTGACGGCATTTTTTGTATGATCGTCGGTGCGCGCCCAGGAATAAGAGGCAGCCGAGTCCCATTTGAAATTACCCCACTCTCCGCGTACGCCGATCAGCGAGCGGATGCTGTCATCGGTTACGACGAACGTACGCGGGCCAGTATCGACTGGACGATAGTTTGTGATACGCAGTGCCAGCCCAGTCGTTGGTACGCCGGTCAGTCCGGGCAAGCGATTGGGGTTCGCCACGCCGTTGAACGTCGTTGGACCGAACGGATTGTAATAGTTGGTGGCCGGGACCGTAATGACTGCGCTGGAAATCGGCGCGGATTGTTCACGCTGTCCTTCAAGCTTGGCATTATAATAGCCGAGTTCGCCAAACAGTTCGACCGATCCAATTTCCTGACGGAAGGTGCTGAAAAGATTGATGCGGTCAAGACCACCGCGGATCGTGCGATCGGGGTTTTCATCATAACGCAGCACTCGGCTGGTGGTCCCTGTGATACCCCCGCTCTTCAGACAGAGATTGCCATTGAAGACGGCGCTTGAACAGCCAGCCGCAGTGTTTGCGATTGGTTCGATGTGGAAAACGCCCGAAGTCGTCAATGCTGTCGTCGATGTGCCTTGACGGATGGTGGGTGACGGAACGGCCGTTACCGTAAATGCGCCCCAAGGCGATGAGGTTGAACGGTTGTCGAAGCCAGTATCGGCTTCCCAAGGTGTCCCGACCAGCGCGGGCATATGGTTTTCACTTGCCGAAAATGGACGCTCGCTTGCGAATAAAGGCGTCCGCTTTGTGACACTGCCAAAAAATGTGAAGCGCCCGCCGGACTTGGTTTTGAAACCAGCCTTAATTGCGCCGGTTTTTTCATTCGTTCCATCGGCAGAGCCGTAACGCGTGTCAAAGCGCAGTCCTTCATATCTATCGTCCGTGACGACGTTGACCACACCGGCGACGGCATCCGCGCCATACACAGCGGCCGCACCGTCGCGCAAAACTTCGATCCGGCGCGTCGCGCCAACGGGAAGCGAGTTGGTGTTGGCCGTCTGTACGGGAACAAAATTCTCGGTCTGCGTACCCGGCGTCAAAATCATGCGGCGTCCGTTGACCAGAACCAACGTGTTGCCGGTGCCGACACTGCGCAGGTTGATCGAGGCATTGTCGCCGCGCGCATCGTTAAGGTTGCCGGTCGTCCGGGCCTCTTGGAACTGCACATCACCTGCCTGAGGGATCGAACGGAACAGATCGTCACCCGAAACGCTTCCGGTGGCGGCGATACGGTCTTCGCTCAGCACCGAGACCGGCAGGGTTTCAGCAATTTTCGAGCCTTCGATGCGGCTACCCACAACCACGATTGCTTCGGTCGTTTCGGCTTCTGCTTCCGGTTGGCCCGCAGATTGCGCAAAGGATGGTGTGGATACGATGATGGAACAGCCGATCAACAAACCGGCACGCATTGAAATTTTGGACACTGTAAATTGCCTCCCTTTACCGCCCCCTTGCGGCTTATGCATTTATGCCCGAATTGCACCAAACCCCAACATTGACAAGCAATAGTCATTACAAATTTGTGATTAATCCATTCCATATGGTTATGGACTAATCACAAGTTGTTTATGGGAAGACGCGTGCCGAAGGGCATATGCTTGAACACTTTCCGTATCGTTGGAGCATGTAAAATGGCAAGCAAACCACCCCTTTCACCCGTGCGTTTCGCTGGATCAACCGCATATATCTCCGGTCAGCTACCGCGCGGCGCAGATGGCAAAATTATCGCAGGAAATATGCAGGACCAAAGCCGCCAAGCCCTCGCGAACCTTGAGGCCGTCCTGAAATCAGAAGGCCTGCAATTGTCCGATGTCGTAAAGGTTACCGCGTGGATTACCGATGTAGAGGCGATGGCTGATTTTAACTTGGTATATCGGGAATTTTTTGCAGAACCATATCCCACGCGTTCAACCATTGTCTCGGCTTTGGTTGCGCCTGATGCCATGGTTGAGATTGAGGCCATTGCCTATAGGGATAGCCAATAACGGCTTTGCGATAGCCACGAAATCAGGGGGTGCGTGATGGCGAATGCGAAGTTCATGAAGGGAGTGGCCCGGATAGCGCTGGCAATGGCCGCAGTATCCGGGCTGGTGGCAGCTGCGGCGCAGGAGCCGCCCGCAGACATAGTCATTCGCGGCGGCACTATCTACCCCGGCAACGCGGCACCGTTCCGGGGCGACGTAGCTATCCGCGCAGATCGCATCATCTATGTCGGTCCCAAGGCGCCAGGCGGCGCGAAGAAGGTTATCAATGCGACCGGCCTGATCGTCGCGCCGGGGTTTATTGACCCCCATACCCATGCGGACGAGGCACTGGCGTCGCCCGATCCCGCCGCACGGCTGGTGTTGCCATTCCTCATGCAAGGCGTGACGACGGCGTTCATCGGCGTCGACGGACATGGCGACGTGCACATAGCACGTACCTTGGGACGCACGGTTGCCGACGAAACCACCGCTGGCGCACCTTCCGCGCGTTCGGAGCGCGACGTTGGCATCAATTTTGCCTCTTATGTCGGATTTGGTGACGTGCGCAAACAGGTGATCGGTGAAACCGATCGTGCGCCGACAGCAGCTGAACTGACGCGGATGGCGGGCCTCGTCTCCGACGCGATGTGCCAAGGCGCATTGGGGCTTTCAACCGGGCTATTCTATGCACCACAAAGCTTTGCCAAGAGCGACGAGGTGGTTGCACTGGCGCGGGCAGCGGCGGCCAAGGGCGGCATCTATGATAGCCATCTGCGCGATGAATCGAGCTACACCATCGGACTGCATGACGCGGTTGATGAGGCGCTGACGATTGGACGCGAGGCACGCATTCCGGTCCATATCGCGCATATCAAGGCGCTTGGTGTCGATGTGCACGGACAGGCACCGGCGATCATTGCCATGATTGAGGCGGCGCAACGCGCAGGACAAGTGGTTCATGCCGACCAATATGCATGGTCGGCGTCGCACACCGGCCTTTCGGCCGCGGTGATCCCCCGCAGTGCGCAGGATGGCGGGCGCGCCGCAATGCTCAAGCGGTTCGACGATGCTCCGACAATGGACAAGATGCGTCCAGAGATACTTGAAAATCTTCGCCGTCGTGGCGGTGCAGGTTCGCTCCTTATCACCTCCGGCCCTGCGAACGCGCAATGCAAGACCTTGGAAGCCTTCGCGAAAGAACAAGGCGTAGATCCGGTCGCGGCGACAATTTCGATCCTCAGGCAGAGCGAGGCGCGCGTCGCTTCGTTCAACCAGAGCGAAACTGACATTGCCGCGTTCATGCTGCGGCCCTGGGTGGTGACCAGCTCCGACGCGACGCTCGGGCATCCGCGCTATTATGGTTCATTTGCGCGCAAATATGCGACCTATGTGAAGGATAAGAAGGTGATGAGCCTTCAAGCCTTCATTGACCAGTCGACGGCAGCGACGGCGGCGATGTTTAGCCTTGAAGGCCGCGGACAGCTGAAGGTCGGGGCGTTTGCTGACGTGATCGCCTTCGACCCCCAAACCTTCGCGTCGCGCGCCGACTATGCCAATCCGTTTTTACTGGCGACAGGGATGCACACGGTCGTGGTCAATGGCCAAGTCGCGGTCGAAAACGGCGCACCGACAGGCGTGGCCGCGGGCCGCCCGCTGCCCCGCCAGCCCATCGCAGGGGCATGTCGATAACATATCTGCTGTGCCATTCGGTGATTACTCTTTCGATTGAACTTCTGGTTAAAGCGCCTACTCGCGGGTCATTTAATGGACCGGTACTGGGCGCAGAACGCAAGCACATCCGCCTGTAGACTTCACGACCAGTATTTGGCCGTCGCCATGACGCCGCGCTCGCGCATTATTAACCTTGAGTGCTGATAACTTGCCCCATATCACCCAGCATTCGTTCCCGCACAATTGGTGGATAATGGTGCATATCTTTGGTCGACGATCATCTTTGACTGAGGACGAGTGAAGCTCTCTCCCGCGGAGCCGATTATGCCTTTGATGGCATTGAATAATATGTATATTAATCGCCGTCTAATGACTTGGTACATTTTCAGCTAAGCCGTTTGATCTCACCTATTCAACGCTAGATTTTCGTCAATTAGGATTTGCGCATGACATATACCTTATGGGGCTCAGCCCATTCCCTCTATACGGGTAAGGCGCGATCCTATCTCATCAAGAAGGGCCTGCCTTTTCGCGAGCGCTATCCGTCCGATCCCGAGTTTGCCAGCAGGGTACTGCCTGCGGTCGGCCATTTTGTTGTGCCCGTGCTCGAAGCAGACAATGGCGAGATTGTCCAGGACAGTGGCGATATCATAGACTTTCTGGAGCAGCGCCATGCTGAGCCACCGCTCGAGCCCCAATCGCCAGTGCAGCAATGGGTGTCGTTGATTTTTGATGCCTTTGGTTCGGAATATTTGCTGCCGCTGGCGATGCACTATCGCTGGTCCTACCGCGATGAGCAGGAGACATTTTTGCGTGCAGAATTCGGGCGCGCAATGGTC
>CAZCXQ010000051.1:10100-11323 GCA_964502655.1 uncultured Sphingorhabdus sp. | reverse complement strand
CGCAAGACCAAGGAAGAAGTCGCCGTCATCCGCGAGCGCATCAAGCGCCGCCGCGTCGGTTGTTTGGTGAATGTAGCCGCGTACATCAAGCTGGCGAAGAAGATCAGATTTATAAGCAGTCATAGCGCGTCAGCGCCTAGCATGGAGTTTCGACATTGGCCAATATTTCGATGACGGAAACGGTGCTGCAATGTCATCCCCTGAGCGAAAAGGGCTTTGTGGACAGTATCGCCGTGCACGTTGATCGTTCCGAAGACGGTCGTTTGCAGATAAAGTACACGCTGCGCGGGCTGATCGACCAGGTAAATTTCCCGGAAGTTACGCAACCCAAACGCACGGACGGACTTTGGAAAGACACATGTTTTGAATTGTTTTGCCGTCCTGCCGATGAAGGCAGCTATGTCGAATTCAACTTTGCGCCGTCGAGACAATGGGCGGCATATGCCTTTACCGGATACCGCGCAGGCATGACGGAGCTTGCCTGTGCGCCACCGCAGATAAATTGCACGGCGGGGGAGGACATATTCGAAATGACGGTCACACTGGATCTGCCCGAATCCTTTCGTACGGTGGATGTGATGGCCGGGCTCAGTGCCGTTGTCGCGGACAAGCAGGGACGCACTGCTTATTGGGCACTCGCGCACCCACCTGGGAAAGCGGATTTTCATCATAAGGATTGCTTTGCCCTGCAACTGGAGGCACGAAGCGCGGCATGAAATTTGGAATTGATCGCCTCCTGACGGAGCCAGAACTTCGCAAGCCATTGGCGGGTAAACGTGTCGCGTTACTGGCCCATCCAGCGTCGGTGACAGCAGACTTGACGCACGCCTTGGATGCGCTGGCGGCGCTCGACGATGTCAATGTCACCGCTGCCTTTGGCCCCCAACATGGCCTTCGGGGTGACAAGCAAGACAATATGATGGAGTCGCCCGACTTCACCGACCCTGTGCTCGGCATCCCGATATTCAGCCTCTATGGCGAAGTGCGGCGCCCTACCAGCCAGTCGATGGGGACTTTTGACGTCATCCTGATCGATATGCAGGATCTGGGTTGCCGGATTTATACCTTTATTACGACGCTGCTTTATGTGCTTGAGGCATCTGCCGCGCATGGCAAATCGGTTTGGGTGTTGGATCGCCCGAACCCTGCGGGTCGTCCCGTAGAAGGGCTGACGCTGCAAAAGGGATGGGAGAGCTTTGTTGGTGCTGGCACGATGCCCATGC
>CAZCXQ010000051.1:1226-10090 GCA_964502655.1 uncultured Sphingorhabdus sp. | reverse complement strand
GTTGGTTTATCGATCATTACAAGATCGACGTTGATTACCGCGTTATTGAAATGGCGGGTTATGAACCAGACGCGGCACCCGGATATGGCTGGCCTGCCGATCGGATATGGATCAACCCAAGCCCCAATGCACCCAACATCAACATGGCCCGCGCATATGCCGGTACGGTGATGCTTGAAGGGGCGACATTGTCAGAGGGCAGGGGAACGACCCGTCCGCTGGAGATATTCGGCGCGCCGGACATTAACGCGCGTGACGTAATCGCCGAAATGCTGGCCTTTGCGCCGCAATGGCTGAATGGCTGCACGCTTCGGGAAATTTGGTTCGAACCGACATTCCACAAGCATGTGCATCAACTATGTCATGGTGTGCATATCCACGCAGAAGGTCCATCATATGACCATGGCGCGTTCCAACCGTGGCGGATACAGGCGTTGGCATTTAAGGCCATCCGGCGGCTCTATCCCGCATATGATCTGTGGCGCGATTTCCCGTATGAATATGAATTCGGCAAGCTCGCCATTGACGTGATCAACGGTGGCCCCGCCTTGCGCGAATGGGTGGATGCACCCGGCAGCACGCCCGAGCAACTGGATGCAATGACGTCAGCTGACGAACAGAATTGGCTACAGAAACGCGCGCAATATCTGCTATATTAGTGGCCGTGCTTCCGGCTTAATTCGCGCATCGCGTCGTCAAGACCCTCCAGCGTCAGCGGGTACATCCGGTCGTTCATCAATTCCTTGATGATTTTCGTGGATTGCGAATAGCCCCATTGTTTTTCGGGCACGGGGTTAAGCCAGACCGTGGCAGGATAGGTGTTCGTAATTCGGTTCATCCAGACCGAACCGGATTCTTCGTTGAAATGCTCCACCGATCCGCCGGGATGCGTGATTTCATAAGGGCTCATCGACGCATCGCCGACCATGACCACTTTATAGTCATGCGGGAATTTGTGCAGCACATCCCACATCGGGGTACGTTCGCTGAACCGGCGTTTATTGTCTTTCCAAACGCCTTCATAGGGACAGTTGTGGAAATAGAAAAATTCTAGGTTTTTGAACTCACTCGTGGCTGCACTGAAGAGTTCTTCGCAAAGTTTGATAAACGGATCCATTGACCCGCCGACATCAAGCATCAGCAGCACCTTGATCGCATTCCGGCGTTCGGGGCGCATTTGAATGTCTAACCAGCCTTTGCGTGCTGTGCCGTTGATTGTGCCGTCAATATCGAGTTCTTCAACCGCGCCGTCACGGGCAAAGCGGCGCAGCCGGCGCATCGCGATCTTGATGTTGCGGGTGCCAAGCTCACGCGTGTTGTCGAGATTCTGAAATTCGCGCTTGTCCCACACCTTTACGGCGCGTTTGTGCTTGGATTCGCCGCCAATGCGGACGCCTTCGGGATTATAGCCCGAATTGCCATAAGGTGACGTGCCGCCGGTTCCGACCCATTTGTTGCCGCCCTCGTGGCGCTTTTCCTGCTCCTCAAGCCGCTTTTTCAGCGTCTCCATCAGCTCGTCCCAGCTGCCCATTTTTTCGATCTTCGCCATTTCCTCTGGCGACAGATATTTCTCGGCAATCGCTTTCAACCAATCGGCGGGTACATCGACATCGTTCTGGCCGTATTCGGTGAATATGCCTTTGAAAACCTTGCCAAATACTTGGTCGAAACGGTCCAAAAGCGCTTCGTCTTTCACCAGCGTGGCGCGGGCCAAATAATAAAATTCTTCTGGGCTTTGGTCGATAACATCCGCATCCAAAGCGGCGAGCAGCGCTAGATGCTCCTTCAACGAAGCGGATATACCGGCGGACCGCAACTCTTCCATGAATGAGAAAAACACCGGTAGGCTCCTGTTTAATTGACCAGTTAAAGCTTTTGGCTGTTTCGAAACGCCCCGTCAACAACCGGCGGTTAACTCCCTGATAACCATATTGCGATAGGCCCCGTTTCGAACGACAGAACAAGGTGCCAATCCCATGAAAATGGAAAAAATTGCATTGAGTGAAAACCACTGGATCCATGAAACCGCAAAGATATGCGGTGAGGTTACCGTTGGCTGTGCCGAAGCTGCAGGTGTGCTCGAACAGGCGCTACAATCTGCAGATTGGCTCAAGGCACGGCATGGTGAGATGACCGAGCTGACGCAAGCACTTGATGCGGACATCGCGGAGGTTGCGCAGGCGACCCGAGATGCAAGGAATTTGGCCGAAGCCGCTGTCGCAAAGCTGAAGACGGGGCACGACACGGTTCAGCTATCGCTGGCGAGTTTTTCAGACCTCATCAGTCTCATCATGAGCCTTGGTTCGCATATCACCGGTTTTGCAGCAGCGATGGAGCAAGTGAAGCGGGTATCTCAATCGATCGATTCGATTGCGCGCACGACCAACATGCTGGCGCTCAACGCTGCGATTGAGGCGGAAAAGGCGGGTGCCGCTGGGCAGACATTCGCGGTCGTTGCGGCTGAAGTCAAAAAGCTGGCGCATGATACGCGGCGCGCTGCGGTGGAAATAACCGGAACGGTGAACTCACTTTCGCATGAAGCCGCAAAATTTGTCGTGGAAATCGAGGAAGGTGTATCGACAAGTGGCGCCGCGCAAGAGCAGTTCGCGAGCCTTGAGGAGCTCATTTATGGCGTGAGCGATGTCGTTGCCAAGGTGGGTGATCACAATCGTGAGATTGCGGACAGCACCGCACAAATTCACCGTGGACTGGTTGATTCGCAAAATGTGCGTGATGCGGTCGAAGGCGCCAATGGAGAAATGTTCGCTGCTGTTGTGCGTGCGCATAGCCAGATCGGTGGTCTGGAAATGCAGGCAAACAAGATGTTTGACCATATTGTGCACAGCGGATTGTCAAAGCGCGATAGCGAATTTGTCGAGCTTGCCCGCCAAAAGGCCGAAGAAGTGAAAGCATTGACCGAGGCCGCAATCGCGGATGGCACGCTGACGCTAGAGGCGTTGTTCGATACCGATCTGCGTCTCATCGAGGGCAGCAATCCGCCGCGCTTTACATCGAAGCTTACACCATGGGCGGAACAACATTGGCAGCCATTTATTGAAGCCGTCAAAGACAGCAATCCCGACGAAATAACGTCGGTTGTGTGCAGCAGCCTTAAAGGCTTCTTACCCGTTCAGTTGAAAGAGCTCTCGCGACCACCCACGGGCGATATTGCGCATGACACGAAATATTGCCGCAACGGCCGCGTGATTCAGGACCCGGTGGATATTCCGGCGAAAACAAGTGAGCAGGACTATATGATGGCCGTATTTCGCCACGAAGGTGACGGCCATTCATATAAGGTCATGCGGAACGTATATGTCCCATTACGCATAAATGGACGCCGCTGGGGCGATTTTGAAATCGCTTACAGCGTCTAAATAAGGCGCAGCTTAGGTGTTTGGCCGCCGTGCCATAAAGGCCAGTCGTTCAAACAGCATCACGTCCTGCTCATTCTTAAGCAGCGCGCCGTGAAGTGGCGGAATGGCCTTTGTTGGGTCGCGTGACTGCAGAACATCCAGTGGCATGTCTTCGTGCAGCAACAGCTTTAGCCAATCGAGTAATTCGCTCGTGCTTGGCTTTTTCTTAAGGCCGGGGACGTCCCGAACTTCGTAAAAAATGTCCATGGCCTTCGACACCAGCATTTTTTGGATGCCCGGGAAGTGGACATCAATGATGGACTGCATCGTCGTGCGGTCAGGGAATTTGATATAATGGAAGAAACAACGGCGGAGGAATGCGTCAGGCAGTTCCTTTTCATTGTTCGAGGTAATGATGACGATCGGGCGCTCGACCGCTTTTACGGTTTCCTGCGTTTCATACACAAAGAATTCCATGCGATCGAGTTCCTGAAGCAAGTCGTTCGGAAACTCGATATCGGCTTTGTCGATTTCGTCGATCAAAAGAACGGGCAACTGAGGCGCGGTGAACGCTTCCCAAAGCTTACCTTTCTTGATGTAATTTTTGATGTCGTGAACGCGCTCATCGCCCAATTGGCTATCGCGCAAACGGGCAACGGCATCATATTCATACAGGCCCTGATGCGCCTTGGTCGTGGATTTGATGTTCCATTCAATCAGCGGCGCGTTGAGCGCGGTTGCGATTTCCTGTGCAAGAACGGTTTTGCCGGTGCCGGGTTCGCCTTTGACGAGAAGCGGGCGGCGTAACCGCGTGGCTGCGTTTACGGCAACTTTCAGATCATCAGTTGCGACGTAATTATCAGTGCCTTCAAAGCGCATGGACGAACCCCGTTTGTTAATCGAACGATTAATTCGTTAAGTGGGCCCACCGCGTTATGCAATATAATAGTTTACGCCCGGGGGCTCGACAGGTGGCGCGCATTTCGTTTTGCAACATTGGCCCCGCCAAATTGCGGGCACTATTCCGTCATGCCTACCGGAAACCCGCACATAAGGGCGCGTATCCGGTCCATAATTTCAACGGTTCAGAAATAGATATGCCGCAACGGCTGCTTATTGGTCGAGGAAGCTGCGCATTTTGCGGCTGCGGCTTGGGTGCTTCAGCTTGCGGAGTGCTTTTGCCTCGATCTGACGAATACGCTCGCGGGTAACGCTGAACTGTTGACCAACTTCTTCCAATGTATGGTCGGTGTTCATGCCGATACCAAAACGCATCCGCAACACGCGCTCCTCGCGCGGCGTCAATGACGCCAGAACGCGGGTCACGGTTTCCTTCAAGTTCGCCTGAATGGCGGCATCGACAGGAATGATCGCGTTTTTGTCTTCGATGAAGTCGCCAAGATGGCTGTCTTCCTCGTCGCCAATCGGCGTTTCGAGTGAGATCGGCTCCTTCGCAATCTTCATGACCTTGCGCACTTTTTCGAGCGGCATGGAAAGGCGCTCGGCCATTTCCTCAGGCGTCGGCTCGCGGCCTTGTTCGTGCAAGAACTGACGGCTTGTGCGCACCAGCTTGTTGATCGTTTCGATCATATGCACTGGAATACGGATGGTGCGGGCTTGGTCCGCAATCGAACGGGTAATCGCCTGACGAATCCACCATGTCGCATAAGTGCTGAACTTGTACCCACGGCGATATTCAAATTTATCGACCGCTTTCATGAGGCCGATATTGCCCTCTTGAATGAGATCAAGGAATTGCAGGCCGCGGTTGGTGTATTTCTTTGCGATGGAAATAACGAGGCGCAGATTGGCCTCGACCATTTCCTTCTTTGCAATGCGCGCTTCGCGCTCGCCCTTTTGCACCATGTTGACGATGCGGCGGAATTCACCCAGCGACATGCCGGTATTCGCGGCAATGTCCGCTATTTCGCTGCGAATGCGCTCAACGCCTTCGGCTTCGTTTGTTGCGAAGGCCGTCCATTTCTTGTCGAGGTTTGCAACATCGGTCAGCCAATTTTCGTCGAGCTCATGGCCCATATAGCTGTCGAGGAACGCCTTGCGCGGAACCTTGTGCCGCTCGGCCAAGCGCAGCATTTGGCCGCCAAGCGCGGTTAAGCGACGGTTGAACGAGTATAATTGGTCGACCAGATATTCGATCTTGTTGGCGTGGAACTGGACGCTTTCGACTTCGGCCGTCAATTCTTCACGTAATTTGTGATACTTATTTTCGGAAGCTGAGGAAAACTCTTCGCCGGCGTTCAGCGCGCGCATCCGCTCCAGCTGAATGTTCGAGAATTTCTTGAACAACGTTGCGATCTTGGCAAAACGCTCCAAGGCCGCTGGCTTCAACGCCTCTTCCATCTGCGCGAGGCTGAGCGTGTTGTCTTCTTCCTCTTCTTCAACCGGGCGTGAACGCCGTTCGGTCAAATCATCGTCATCGTCACTCGCCGACTCCGGCTCGTCGTCGACTTCGTCTTCTTCCTTGTAAGAAACCCCAGCGGTTTTTTCGCTGATTTCTCCGTCGCCTTCTTCTTCCTCGTCGTCGGTCAGCGTTTCAGGCGCTTTCGACAACATGGCGTCAAGATCCAGGATCTCGCGCAGTTGCATTTCGCCGTCGTTAAGCGCGTTCGACCAGTCAATAATGGCGTGGAAAGTGATCGGGCTCTCGCAGAGGCCCAGAATCATCGTGTCGCGTCCGGATTCAATCCGCTTTGCAATGGCAATTTCGCCTTCGCGGGACAGCAATTCAACCGCGCCCATTTCGCGCAAATACATGCGCACAGGGTCATCGGTGCGTTCGCCGGTTCCGGTCTTCTTGACCGTGCTGGTCAGCGAGCGCGGGTCGTTTTCAGAAATATTGTCGACGGTTTCGACTTCTTCCTCTTCCTGCTCGTCCTCGCCATCTTCACCGGCTTCGTCATTCTCGACGATTTGCACGCCCATGTCGTTGATGGCGGACATGACATCTTCGATCTGTTCCGAAGACATCTGATCCTGCGGCAAAGCCGCATTCAACTCGTCATAGGTCAGGAAACCGCGGCGCTTTGCCCTGGCTAGCAGTTTTTTGACCGTCGCATCATTCAGGTCAATCAGCGGTGCATCACCGTTTTCGACCATATCTTCTTCATTCTCGTTTACGCGACTTGCCAAAATAATTCCCCGATACTCTCATAAATCGTCCGCATCTCGCCGAAAAAATGCGATGATACGATCGTCAAATGCTTTCTTTTCGTGTCGCAACCTTTGCTGTTCGGCAAAAGTTTCTTCCGTCATCTCTAAACTCGCCAACCGTGTAGCGCGTTCCAGTGCTTCTTCGAGCGCGGGACGCTGCTTCATCAGCCTGATTGCTTCACCCAAATCTTTTGAAACGCTGGATAATCCGTCGCCCCCCGAACCGAACTCCCCACGATTGAAGGCAAAGACCTTGTTATTGCTGTGGAGGAGCGTCGATGCGACATTATACAACTTCTCGTCCAATATGGTAATTAGGCCGTCGGTATCAAGCGATTCTTTGGCAAAGGATTCATTCAGCATGATGTTGAGCAAAGCGGCGTGATTCGGGTCAGTCGGAACGAAGTCACTCAATGCTTCATGATGCTGCCGTATCATGGACGGATTACGCAGCAATGCACCGAGCACACCTTGCACCAGGAAATCCGATCCCTTTGCATTGAAACTCTTGGTCTCTGCACCGGGCGGCAAAATCTGCGGCTTTCGCCAATCGCGTTTTGGCGTGTTGGCGAAGCGGGCCGGCGGCGCGTTTCTGCGCTGTGCAAAAAGATTATCGAACCGTTCGCGAAACGCATCCGCATAATGCCGTTTGATTTCTCCGTCCGTGATGGCTGCCATATGCACACCAAGGCGCTGTTTAAGCCCCGCACGGTCCTCTGGCGTGTCCAAGGGGGAGGCTGACACCTCTGCCTTCCACAATCGCTCCACGAGCGGCTCAGACGCCTCCAGAAGTGCGGTGAGGGCCTTAGCGCCCGATGTCTTCACTAGGTCGTCTGGATCCTGCCCATCGGGCAGCGTCACGAATTGAAGGCTGTGGCCAGGTTTTAGCAAGGGCAGGGCACGTAACGCCGCACGCATCGCGGCTTTCTGCCCAGCCGAGTCCCCATCGAAGCACAGCAACGGTTTTTCGGTCATGCGCCAGAGCATCTGGATTTGCTGTTCGGTCAGCGCGGTCCCCAATGGCGCAACGGCGTCAGCAAAGCCAGCCTGCGCAATCGCAATCACGTCCATATAGCCTTCGACCACGATAACGCGGCCCGTCTGGCGCGATGCGGGCGAGCATTTGTCCAGATTGTAGAGCGTGCGCCCCTTGTCGAACAACGGTGTGTCGGGGGAATTGAGATATTTGGGCTCACCATCGCCCAATATCCGGCCACCAAAAGCAATCACGCGGCCGCGCGGGTCGCGAATGGGTATCATCAGCCGGCCGCGAAACCGGTCGTAACGATCCTTGCCCTCAACTGCGATCAGCAACCCCGCCTCAACCAGCATGGCATCGCCATATTGTTTCAGCGCTGATTTCAATGCTGTGCGATTGTCGGGCGCGAGTCCGAAGCCGAAATCGCGGATGGTTTTTTCGGTGAACCCGCGCTTTTTCAAATAGGCCCGCGCACCTGCGCCATCGGGGCTTTGCAGTTGCGCAACAAACCACTCCTGCGCTGACGTCATCACGTCATACAGACTGTTCGCTTTTTCGGCGCGCTGGGCGGCTTTGGGGTCAGGGGCAGGGACCTCCATCCCGGCTTCTGCGGCCAATTCTTTGATCGCATCCATGAACGACAGGCCGCGTTGATCGGTCATCCACCGAATGGCATCGCCATGCGCTGAACAGCCAAAACAATGGTAGAAGCCTTTTTCGTCGTTGATCGTGAAGCTTGGCGACTTCTCATTATGGAACGGACAACATGCCTTAAATTCGCGCCCCGCCTTGGTGACCTTTACGGTGCGGCCAATCAACGCGGAAAGCGTCGTCCGCGACCGCAGTTCATCAAGCCATTGCGGGGTGAGGGTCATTGTTGGGCATTCCCCTCCCGTAAACGGGAGGGGTTAGGGGTGGGCAGCGACATTTCCGTCAAAGCCCGACCGATTGTAGCCAGTACATCTTCCAAGTTCTGCAGCACATCCATGTTACTAAATCTGATCACACGATATCCCTGAGCCTCGATTAATTCTGTTCGAGCGCAATCATACTCGACCTGCAAGTCATGGGAAGAGCCATCAACTTCGACCACGAGCTTTGCAGACCTACATACAAAGTCCGCAAAATAAGGACCAATCGGTATTTGACGGCTGAATTTAAACCCGTGCAGCTGGCGCTTCGACAGGCTTTGCCATAATTTTATCTCGGCGGGCGTGCCCTGTTTTCGTAGTTCACGCGCGCGTCGCGTATCTCTGGCGTTGAATGCTCGTTCCATTGCGCTGGATGCCCACCCCCAACCCCTCCCGCCTGCGGGAGGGGAGTTATGTTGCCCAAGTTACGACAACGCCGCCTTCACA
>CAZCXQ010000051.1:0-1216 GCA_964502655.1 uncultured Sphingorhabdus sp. | reverse complement strand
GGCCGTGGCGTTCCTTTAAGGTCGCCATGACACGGCCCATGTCTTTCAGGGATTCGGCGCCAAGTTCGGCCTTGATACCTTCGATGGCTGCGCTGGTTTCGGCATCGCTCATTTGCGCGGGCAGGAAATCTTCGATGATCGCAAGTTCGGCGGCTTCAATCGCGGCCAGCTCAACGCGTCCGCCCTGTTCATACAGCGCGATGGATTCGCGGCGCTGTTTGATCATCTTTTGCATGACCTCAACGACCATCGCGTCATCATCGGGTTGCTGCGATGCGGTGCGCAGTTCGATATCGCGGTCTTTGATTTTGGCAAGGATCAGACGAACGGCTGCGAGCCGGTCTTTGTCTCCAGCCTTCATCGCGGTAATTTGGGCGGCCTTGATGGTATCACGAATCATTATAATCTCATTTCAATCAACGTTGTGCGCATGGCCTTAAGCCGACACGCCTGCGCAAACAATGTCTGCGTCCTCTGCGCCTCTGCGTAAATCCGATTTTTGCACGCAGAGGCGCAGAGGACGCAAAGTTAAAATGACATATTCCACAGATTTGTCGATTTCCAGATTGACGCATCCCCCCGCCGTCTCTAGGCGCAATCCCTTAGCGACATTGCTGTAATCCGTCTCACAGGAGCGACCCCATCATGGCCGACCCCATTTCTTCGCGCGCGCCTTCTGGAGCGACGGGGGTATTGGTTCTGGCATCCGGGGAAGTCATCTGGGGCAAGGGCTTTGGCGCAGAAGGCCAAGCGGTTGGCGAAGTCTGCTTCAACACCGCCATGACCGGATATCAGGAAGTCATGACCGACCCCTCTTATGCGGGGCAGATCATCAACTTCACCTTCCCGCATATTGGTAATGTCGGCACAAACCCTGATGATGTTGAGGCGCTGAACCCGCATGCCCTTGGCGCTATCGTGCGTCAGGATGTGACGGATCCATCCAATTTCCGCAGCACGCAGCATTTTGATGCTTGGATGAAAGCCAATGGCCGCATTGGCATTTCGGGCGTTGATACCCGTGCGCTGACCCGGCTTATCCGCGTGGCCGGCGCGCCAAACGCCGTGATTGCACATTCGGCGAGCGGCGATTTTGACGTGCCTGCATTGTTGGCACGCGCAAAGGCATGGGCAGGCTTGGAAGGTATGGACCTGGCCAAGGACGTCACGACGTTGCAGACTTATGGTTGGCATCAGGGGCTTTGGAAGCTGGGTT
>CAZCXQ010000050.1:478-11587 GCA_964502655.1 uncultured Sphingorhabdus sp. | reverse complement strand
GTTGATGGCCATGGCGTGGTCGAGCTGGCGAATTCCACCGCAGAAAAACTGCTGAAGCATGAATCCGATTCTATTGTCGGCCAAAAGTTTGAACTGGTGGCGCCAGCGCTCGCCGCCTTGGCCAGTGAAAGCCCACGCGGTGTCGTGCAGCTTGGCGATGGGCCAGAACCGCTGACGGTTGCGGTCACGGTGTCTCCACGCGAGCAGGGCAGCGTTGTCACCTTTGAAGATATCAGCCAGCAGCTTGCCGATCAACGCCGCGCGGCATGGTCCGATGTCGCCCGCCGCATCGCGCACGAAATCAAAAACCCGCTCACGCCTATCCAATTGGCGGCAGAGCGTCTTCAGCGGCGCTTTGGTAAGCATATTGTCCAAGATGAAGCGATATTCGCGCAGCTGACCAGCACCATCGTGCGCCAAGTTGGGGACTTGCGAAACATCGTCGATGAATTCTCGTCCTTTGCGCGTATGCCAAAACCTTTGTTCCGTTCGGAAAATGTGCACGACATTGTCGGGCATGCTGTGTTCATGTTTGAGGTTGCACATCCCGACATCCGCTTCACCTATAATCAGGATGGCCCGTTCCCGACATTGATCTCCGACCGACGCCAATTGGGGCAGGCGATCACGAACATTCTGAAAAATGCGGTTGAATCGATACAAGAGAAAAAGAAAACGGTCGAAGTCGATGGCGCGATAGTCGTCGATCTGGTGGTTGACGACGGTGGTTTAATCATCCGAATATCGGACAATGGCATTGGCCTGCCGTCCGATCGTCAGCGGATCATGGAGCCCTATATCACCAACCGGGCAACGGGCTCCGGACTTGGGCTCGCTATCGTGAAGAAAATTATTGAAGAACATTTTGGAGAGATTTCTCTGTCGGACAACCAGCCAGAAGGCGCGGTCGTGACGTTGAAGTTCAATCCGGAAATCGTAGCATTGCGGGTAGGGAAGCTGAACGCCGCCCCGCCAGCAGTCAATTCAGATGAGGTTATGGGCTAATATGGCACTCGACATACTGATTGTAGACGACGAGCAAGACATTCGGGACCTTGTGTCCGGCGTCCTTGACGATGAAGGATATGGCACGAGAACTGCGTCCTCGGCCGATGAGGCATTGGCGGCATTGGACGAGCGGTTGCCGTCGCTTATCCTTCTGGACGTATGGCTGCGCGGGTCGTCGATGGATGGTATTGAATTGCTGCGCGCGATCAAGTTACGCGATCCGCAGATTCCGGTCATCGTCTTTTCCGGGCATGGCAATATCGACACCGCGGTTGCCGCCATTGGCCATGGTGCGGCGGACTTTATCGAAAAGCCATTCGAAGCCAGCAAGCTTCTCCATTTGGTATCCAAAGCGACCGAAACCGAACGCCTTCGCGCGGAAAACGCGGCGTTAAAGGCGCGGGTAGGGCATTCGGAGGAACTCACCGGATCATCCGCCGCGATCAACGCGGTGCGCGCAACTTTGAAGAAGGTCGCGGGCACAGGCAGCCGTATGCTCATCACTGGCCCCGCTGGCGTTGGGAAAGAGGTTGCTGCCCGTTTGCTCCATAGCTGGAGCCCGCGTTCAGACTCGGCCTTCGTCTCGGTGAGCGCCGCCCGCTTGTCCCCCGAACGCTTTGATGAAGAGCTGTTTGGTATCGAAAAAGATGGCCGGCTTGTGCAGGCTGGCATGCTGGAAAAAGCGCATGGCGGCACGTTGTTTCTCGACGAAGTCGCGGACATGCCGTGGACCACGCAGGGCAAGATTTTGCGAGTTTTAACCGACCAAAGCTTTGTGCGGGTAGGGGGCGACCGGCAGATTAGGGTCGATGTCCGCTTTGTCTCCGCCACTGCGCGTGATTTGGCGGTTGAGATTGCGGAAGGGCGCTTTCGCGAAGATCTTTTCTATCGCTTAAATGTTGTGCCCGTTGAAATTCCACCATTGTCGGGTCGTCGGGAGGATATTCCGGACCTCGCCAATCATTATGCGGCGCGCTTTGCGTCGGAACATCGCATTCCACCGCCCTATTTTTCGGATGACGCCATGGCCGCGCTTCAGGCGTGTGAGTGGCCGGGAAATGTCCGCCAGTTGCGCAATATCATTGAGCGGACGATCATATTGGCGCCAGCCAACCGGGTCCACATGATTGACGCGGACATGCTGCCCTCGGAAGTCATCAACAGCTATGAAGGCGCTGAACATAATGTCACGTCGTTGATGGGCGCGCCCTTGCGCGAGGCGCGCGAAGCGTTTGAACGCGAATATCTGCGCGTTCAGATTAAGCGCTTTTCCGGCAATATTTCCAAGACCGCGGCCTTTGTCGGGATGGAGCGTTCTGCACTGCATCGCAAGCTCAAGCTGCTGGGCATTTCCGTGCGGAAAAACGGTCTAGAGGTTGGAGAAGACAGCGACGCATGAGTCCAATTGCGCAGGCGGCCGTCCTCGTGTATATGTGGCATTGCCTCTGCTCATACCCTTTCAGGGTCTCCCGTTAAGCCGAGCATAACAAAAATATAATCGGATAATAATAATGACTGAAAAAAATAACGGCCTGCAAGATCTGTTTCTGAACTCGCTGAGAAAGTCAAAAACACCGGTGACCATGTTTTTGGTCAAAGGTGTAAAGCTTCAAGGCGTCGTCACCTGGTTTGACAATTTTTCGGTGCTTTTGCGCCGTGATGGCATGTCCCAGCTGGTCTATAAGCATAGCATTTCCACGATTATGCCATCGGTCTCGCCAGATCGTTCGGTGTTCGATGATATGATGAGCCGCACCAGCCACCGTGCGGGCATGCTGCAGGACGTGTTCTTGCATGCGATGTGCGACAAGAATGAGCCTGTCACGACGTTCCTCGTCAATGGCGTGATGCTTCAGGGCGGTATTGCGGCATATGACCTGTTTTCGGTTCTGCTGGAACGCGATGACACGACGCAGCTCGTCTATAAGCATGCCATATCGACTATTCAGCCTGCGCATCCTGTAAATCTCGCCGAATATAATCAGGGCGTGGATGAGGATGATATTTGAGCGTTTTTGAACGTAGTGAAACTGACGAATTTGCACGCGGTGCGCGTGCGTTGGTCATTTACCCCGAATTGCCCGGACGGGCTTCGGTAGGCCCAGAGGCGCGGCTTGCCGAAGCTGAGGGCCTTGCATTGGCCATCGGCCTGAATGTCGTCCAGAAAAAGCATTTTCGTGTGCGTTCGCCGCGCGCGGTTACGCTGCTTGGCGGCGGGCAGGTGGAGGAAATTGCGCAGATAGGGCGGGACTGCGAAATCGACCTATTGATCGTCGATGCGTCTTTGACGGCCATTCAGCAGCGCAATCTGGAAGAACGCACCGGGTTGAAAACCATTGACCGTACTGGGCTCATTCTTGAAATTTTTGGCGAGCGTGCGGCAACAGCCGAAGGACGGTTACAGGTTGAGCTGGCCCATTTGGATTATCAGGCCGGTCGTTTGGTGCGCAGTTGGACGCACTTGGAACGACAGCGCGGGGGCTTCGGCTTTTTGGGCGGCCCAGGCGAAACGCAGATTGAGGCCGACCGTCGGATGATCCGCGACCGGATGGCCCGCTTGCGCCGCGAGCTTGAGGAAGTGAAACGGACGCGTTCGCTGCACCGTGCACGCCGCAAAAGGGCGCCTTGGCCCGTGATCGCTTTGGTTGGCTACACCAACGCCGGCAAGTCTACCCTGTTCAACAGCCTGACCCGCGCGACTGTGTTGGCCGAGGATATGCTGTTTGCGACGCTCGACCCCACCATGCGGGAAATTGCCTTGCCGGGGGTGGAAAAGGCGATTTTGTCGGACACCGTTGGATTTGTCTCTGACCTGCCAACCCAATTGGTCGCGGCGTTCCGCGCGACGCTCGAAGAGGTGATTTCGGCGGATATTATCGTGCATGTGCGCGATATTTCGCACAGCGAAACCGATGCGCAACGTGATGATGTTCTGCAAATCCTGCGCGATTTGGGCGTTTTGGACGATGAAGATGCCGCAAACCAACCCCGGATGCTGGAGGTCTGGAACAAGATTGACCTGCTCGATGCCGAAAAACGCGAGGATCTGTCGGCGCTGGTCCAGCGGAATGATGATGTGCTGATGATATCCGCGCAGACGGGTGAGGGTGTTGATGCCTTTAAGGCCCATCTGTCCGCGCTGATCGCCAAGGGCAATCTTGTGCGGTCTGTTCGATTGAAGGCCAGCGATGGCGCTGCGCTCGCATGGCTCCACGCGCGGGGAACGATCAACAGCCAGATTGTGGATGAGGACTTGGTAACCGTCGAAGCCTCGCTCAGCCGCCAATTATGGGGCCAATTTGACAAACAATTCGCCCAAATAGAGGCCTGATTATTTCGCTTCCTTAGCCTTCGCCTGTTGCCAAAGATCTTCTTTTTCATCGAGCGACAGCGATGTGAACTGGTCGCCAGCGGAATCTTCCATATCGCGAAAGCGGCGTTCGAACTTTGCACTTGCGGATTTAAGCGCGGTTTCGGCATCGACGTCATGAAAGCGCGCCAAGTTGACAACGGCAAATAACAAATCACCGATTTCTTCGGCAACATGTTCCGCGGAGGGTGCTGTTGCAACTTCCTCTAATTCCTCAATAATTTTATCACGCGCGCCGGATTGATCGGGCCAATCAAAGCCGGTTCTGGCGGCGCGTTTCTGAATTTTTTGCGCACGTAACAATGCGGGGAGGGCGCGGGCCACGCCCGCTAATGCGCTGTTATCCGATCCCGCTTCGCGTTCGCTGGCTTTGATCGTTTCCCAATTGTCGGGAATGCTATTGGTTGGTGCATCTTGCTGGCCGAACACATGCGGATGGCGGCGGACCATTTTATCGCAAATGCTGCGCACGACGTCGTTAAAGTCGAACTGACCGATTTCAGACGCCATCTGGCTGTGGAATACGACTTGGAGGAGCAGATCGCCCAATTCGTCTTTTAACGCATCGAGATCATTGTTCTCAATGGCGTCCGCAACTTCATAGGCTTCTTCGATCGTATATGGCGCAATGGTCGAAAAATCTTGCTCGAGATCCCAAGGGCACCCGGTTTGCTGATCGCGCAAACGCGCCATGATGTCTGTGAGAGGGGTAATATCAGCCTGCATCGGTCCAGCCATAAATGTTAAACTGCATTCGAAAAGGAACTCTTTTGCATTCATTCAAGAGGGGTCTCTTTGCATAGGAAAGCCGTCCGTTGCAAGCGCAGGGGCGGGATGTAGCTATGCACATGGTCGGCTACGTTGGCCTGATGTGGTTAGCCGTTCCAAGGCGCGAAGGATTCAAAGGGAATGACATTTTTACCAATAGCCTCGCTATTGGCTTTAACGAAAGATTCTAGATCACTGTCTGTAGTAGCCCAAAAGTATTGCGAAGAAGACTCCAGCGTAGTGCCATTGATGCTCGTTATCAGTTTATCGGGCGGCATCGCATTAAGAACCTCTTTTGTCTTTACCGAGGAAGTCCCAAAGAAGACACGGTCCGGGCCGATGGGCATTTGGATAAAGAAGTCCTGTTCATTAAACCCACCTTCCCAATGAAGCGGCAAGTCTGACAGTAGCAGTTTTGGTGCATCAGCCTCAAACTCTCGACACCACCAGTTCAAGTTTCCGAACCGATCAAGGACTTCGTTTTGGAATATCATGCGCGGGAGCCATGAAGTAAGGGATGCAGCGTCGATAGCGCCGGGCATGTGACGATTGAACCACTGTTCGGTGGTAGGAGCACCAATTGGTAAAGTTTCCTTATCCAATTCAGCAAGTATTTGCGCGAGATGCTGCTTTCCTTCGGTCCGCAAGAATTTCAGCACGTCGGGTTGTCGTACGCGCATCGAGCAGAGAAAGAATGTCCAAGCTATATGGTCTTTTTCGTTCAGAGTGGCGCGCCGCTCAATCTTATCCAATGCCACAGCAGCACCGCTATCAATTGGTCCAAATAATCGCTTTTCCAGATGGTCTTCCGGATAATTCAAAATCCCGGCGACCACAGCGTAGAGCCCATTCTTGTAACCTGTAGCCTTGGGAGCCAAATCCTTTTGTGTCAGATGACCATCGCGCATTTTGTAGGTGCGCAGTTTTCCAGAAGCGTTTGTCCAGCGGCGGAGTAGGAATTGGGGGACGTAATGATGCCGCATTATGACAGTCTACTTCTAAAGCTACCATTCGCACAGCCAATTCGTTTGCCCGAGTGTAGTGACGTTCAACTATGCCGGTGTGAGGGGATTTTCGCTTTTATCGTAGGGTTAACTTCCGAGCGCAGCAAGAACCGCTAACAAATGCGCGCTTACAATGAATAAGTTCGATAATATATATTATGTTAAGTAAAATAGAATAACGTCGGTTTGAACACGTCGCATCGACCCATTGTCATTGCTTCAATGTCATGACATTTGCCTCAACCTTCCAGCTTTGCATGCTGTCGAGAAAGTTCATGCCCAGGACATTCGTGTCGCCAAAACTCTCCGACACCACAACATTATGCTGTCCGATCTCGTGCGTTCCAATCTTCAACGATTGAATGATACCGCGCTGCGCCGTCACGCGCCCATTGGCCGTATTTAGGAATACCGGATATCCGTCTGCATCCACTTGTACGCCCGTTTCACGCGCCGTGCTTGCGTTTACCGCAGTGGTTGTCGCGCCGCTATCGATCATGAACCGCACTGGCTTTCCATTCACGTCAAGCTGAAGCCAATAATGGCCGTCATCCTGCCGCCGGATGGTGATTTCGTCGCCGCTCACGCTCTGGCCAGCGGTGCCGGAAATGTCGGCTTTTACGCGTTCCCAGACGGCCTTAAATTCGAACCGGAAGCTGAATATGGCGAACAAAGCCGCGAATATCGCTATCCACGCAAATGCCGCCTTCGCCACATATCCCAAGGGCAAACGCCGCGCCGCAAGTGAGCTCAATAACAATAATATGCAAACGACGCCCCAGATTAACGATGGGCCGTCTTCCATGATATTCATCGTGCGGCCTTGGTAAACAGACTGTAGAAATTGTCTGAAGTCTCTTTAGCCAGAATGTCCGCGTCAACACCGCGCAATTGCGCCACGAAACGCGCGGTATCCGCGACAAATGCGGGCTCGCCAGTCCTTCCGCGATGCGGAATGGGCGCCAGAAACGGTGCATCGGTTTCCACAAGCAGCCGGTTCGACGGCAGCCATTTGGCGACCGACTGAAGATCTTGGGCATTTTTGAACGTTACGATCCCCGACAGCGAAATATAAAGGCCAAGGTCCAATGCCGTCCGCGCGAATTCTGCACTTGCGGTAAAGCAATGAATGACGCCGGTGAATGCGCCCTTGGACATTTCGTCGCGCAATATCTCGGCCGTTTCCGCCTCGGCATCGCGTGTGTGAATGATGATGGGAAGCCCCGTGTCCCGTGACGCTGTTATATGTTCGCGAAAGGACAGGCCTTGCTGCGCGCGGTCACTGTGATCATAGTAAAAATCGAGCCCCGTTTCGCCAATGGCCACGACACGCGGGTGCGCCGCACGCTCGATAAGCTTCGCAGCATCCATGCCTATATGCTGGTCCGCCTCATGCGGGTGAATGCCGACGGACGCCCACACGTCGGGTTCCTGTTCCGCAAGGCCGATAACCTCATCCCACTCGCGTTCGCGGGTCGAAATGTTGAGCATGGCAGACACACCGCTGCTCCGCGCTCGCGCAAGAATCTCGCCTTGCTGCTCGACCAAGCCTTTATAATTTAGATGGCAGTGGGAATCGACGAACATCAGGCCGCAGTCCCCTCCTCCGCTGGCATTTCCAATCGGGGGAACAGGCCGACAGGCTGGGCAATTTGGTAATTGCTCTCGGCCAAAGGTGAATACCAATGCGATCCTGCCGCATCGAAGTTCCGCACATCAAGGGGAACGCCCATTTGGTCGAGAAGCTTGGTCGCCGACCCGGGAATGATCGGCAAAGCCGCGATGGCGAGTTGCGCGATACAGATGAACAACGTGGCAAGCACGGTTTCCATACGTTCGGGATCTGTTTTCTTGAGCGCCCAGGGCGCTTGCACGTCGACATAGGCGTTGCAGGCAAACACCGCCTGCATCCAGCTTTCTAGCCCCTGTGACATTGCCAAATCTTCGTAATGCGCCGGAATATGCTGCGAAACGGTTGCGCCCACCAAATCCAAAAGCGCATTGTCATCGTCATTATGGCCGCGAATGGCGGGGAGATAGCCTTCGCAATTTTTGAAGATCAGCGACAACGTCCGCTGCGCCAAATTGCCGAAGCTGTTGGCGAGATCAGCATTTACGCGGGTGACAATCGCTTCGGGGCTATAGCTGCCATCCTGACCGAAGCTAACTTCGCGCAGCAGGAAATAGCGCAGCGCATCGACGCCAAACAATTCCGCAAGCTGCATCGGGTCAACGACATTGCCCAACGACTTCGACATTTTCTCGCCGCGTGAAAGCAGGAATCCATGTCCGAACACCTGCTTTGGTAATGGCAAGCCTGCCGACATCAAAAATGCGGGCCAATAGACGGTGTGAAAGCGGACAATGTCCTTACCAATGATATGGACATTCGCCGGCCAAAATTTGCGCCATTCCTCGGTATCGTCGGGAAAGCCAATCGCGGAGATATAGGTGGTGAGCGCGTCCAACCAGACATACATGACATGATTTTCGCTGCCGGGAACTTTGACGCCCCAATCGAAACTGGTGCGGGAAACCGACAGGTCTTTCAGGCCGCCCTCAACGAACTTTACCGTTTCATTTTTCCGGCTGTCGGGTCGGATAAAGTCAGGATGCGCGGCATAATATTCGAGCAATGGCTGTTCATATTTCGAAAGACGGAAAAACCAGCTTTCTTCAACCGTCCATTCAACCGGCGTGCCTTGCGGAGAAAGCTTCTGCCCCCCCTCGCCCTCGGTCAGCTCGGTTTCGTCATAATATGCTTCGTCGTGGACCGAATACCATCCTTCATACCGGTCAAGATACAGGTCGCCAGCGGCTTCCAGCCGTTTCCAAATCGCTTGGCTGGCCTTGTGGTGATGGTCCGACGTTGTGCGGCAAAAATGATCAAAGGAAATATCAAGAGTGCTGCACATTTGCTTGAAATAAGACGACATTTCATCTGCAAGATCGCGCGTGGCCTTGCCAGCTGCCCGTGCCGTCTGGTCCATTTTCAGGCCATGCTCATCGGTGCCAGTGACGAAACGCACATCACGGCCCATCAACCGTTGAAACCGCGCAATCGCGTCGGTTGCGATCGCTTCATAGGCGTGCCCGATATGCGGCTTGCCATTTGGATAGGCTATGGCGGTGGTAATATAAAAAGGTTCAGACATGTGGACTCTTGTATTTTTTGGCGAATTAGCTCGCCTTATGCGCTTGAACCGATGCCAGCAAGCTTCCCATTTGAAAGACGACGCTCTGCTTGTCCAAACTTAACGCGATGGCGCGCGCGGCCAGCCCGCTTGCGGCCTCCCACGCATCAATCCCGGCGCGTAGCTGACCGACACCGAGCATCCGCGTATGTTCCGCGATCAGTGCAGGCGCACGGCGCAGAAAGGCTTCATATCTCGGCTGCGCGGCCTTGAGCGACAGTTTTTCGGCCAAAGCGATGCGAATGGCATTATCCCGGTCGCCTGAGCGCAAAATGGACGCCATGGCATCTTCCAACTCGTCGAGCCTTAGCCCAAGGAAATCAAGCGCTTGGCCGGGTGCCCCGTTGCCCAAGCGCACCAGCGCATCAAGATCCGACTGGCTCGCCTCGGGCGCGGCGCGTTGCAAGGCCTCGGCCATATCTGCGTCGCACAATGGTTCAAAGCGCAATATCTGGCAGCGTGACCGGATGGTTGGTAGCAACCGGTCGCTGGCATGGCTGACCAAAAAGAAATAGGTCCCAACGGGCGGTTCTTCCAAAGATTTCAACAATGCGTTGGCACCGCCGCGTTCAAGATCGTCCGCAGAATCAATAATGATGGCGCGCTTATCGCTGAGCCCCGGACGCGATGTCAGAACTTGCTGAACGCTGCGGATCTGATCCACCGTTATGCTGCGTTTGAGCTCGGTTTCATCGGTGACGTCTTCATCGTCCTTTGGTGCTTCTTTCGGAAGCCGCTTCACCCACAAAATATCGGGATGGGAACCGCGGGCGATGAGATTTGCGTGCACATGCGTTGGGTCCACAAGTGCCGACGCCGCTTTCAGGGCGAACGCAGACTTGCCGAGCCCCCTCGCCCCGGCCAATATCCAGCCATGGTGCGTTTTCCCGCTGTCGCAGGCTTTGGAAAACTGGCGCCACGCCTTGTCATGGCCGACATAGTCCATCAGGTTGGTTCCACCAACAAATCGGATATCTGCGCCACAAGCCGCGCGGTCACATCCTCAGCCGTTCCTGACGCGTCCACCAGACGCACTCTGGGTTCGCACTCGGCATATCCTACAAATGCCATATCGACGTCCGAATGAAAATCCTCTGCCCTGCCCTGAATACGGTCGGGACGGTTCTGATCCCTGATTGCAGCGCGCTGTGCGGCTTCTTTCGGATCGAGGCGCAACACCAATGTCCGGTCGGGCAATAGGCCACGACTGCCGATGCCATGCAGCGTCATGATGTCATCATCTGACAAGCCGGAGCCTGCACCTTGATAGGCACGGCTGCTGTCGATGAAGCGATCCGCAATGACCCATTTGCCGCTTGCCAAGGCGGGTTCGATCAACCGTTCGACATGGTCGCTGCGCGCGGCGGCAAATAACAACGCTTCTGCGCGCGGTGCCCAGCGTTCAGCGCTTCCGCCCAGCAACAGTTGCCGGATGACTTCGGCACCCTCTGTTCCGCCGGGTTCGCGCGTTAAAATCACGTCATGCCCATGGCTTCGGATCATGTCCGCAAGCGCGTTGATCTGCGTAGACTTGCCTACGCCCTCCCCGCCTTCAATCGACAAAAAACGACCGCGCGCGGTCATGCGGCCACCCATGACGGTAAGCCATTAAGAGGGCGCGTTAAAAGGCCTGCTGGGGCTAGTGATTCGTCAGCCAATAAGGGCATGATTTGCTCTGTTCCGTCCTCATATTTCGCGACAAGCCGTGCACGTGCACGCCCCGCTTAATAGGTGCCTTTAACGGCCCCGTATAGCGTGCGCACCT
>CAZCXQ010000050.1:0-468 GCA_964502655.1 uncultured Sphingorhabdus sp. | reverse complement strand
GGCTTAATTTCGAACCGCATCAGCCAATAATCCGACCGATAGCGCGTAAAAATTTGAACAATTATAGTCCAATATCACGCGGTAGTTTCCGCCCAGCAAATAAGCGGTTTGGCCGACGCCGTCGGGCTCAATCAAGGTCGCCATCATGCTGTCTTTTGGCCAAAATCCACGCTCCGGAGTGATGCCCAGTTCACGCCATTCGGCGATCGTTTTCCACTGGCTGTGCCGCCCAAAAACGCGGGGGCAACGTGGGGACGCCATGCGCGAATTCAACGCGGCGCGGTTGAACGACGCAGGTACGTTGACCGCAAAACCCCATTCCTCTCCGCGCCGCCAACCTGTGTTGACGAAATAGTTGGCAATTGAAGTCATGGCGTCAACCTCGCTACGCCAGATATCAGCATAGCCGTCGCCGTCGCCATCGCGCGCCAGACGCAAATATACCGAAGGCAAAAACTGCGGCTTTCC
>CAZCXQ010000049.1:6956-11805 GCA_964502655.1 uncultured Sphingorhabdus sp. | reverse complement strand
GACGGTTTCGCCCCGGCAACCGCCGGGGCATTTCCTCAATAGGATGAGCGCGTAATATGCCACAAATTGCCCAGATTCTTGAAACTTATGCATCACAGTTTTTTTGGCTGATGATTGTCTTTGGCTTGGTCTATTTTACGATCGGTCATGGCATGTTGCCAAAAGTGGAAGCAACGATGGACGCACGTAATCGCAAGATTGCGGACGACCTTGCGGCTGCCGAGCTTGCGCGTGCCGAAGCGGATGATTTGGGGGATAGTGGCGAAGCAGGACTTGCTGCTGCGCGGGCTGCGGCCCAAGCCAAAGCAAGCGATGCGAAAGCAAAAGGCGCTAAAGACGCGGAAGCCCGTCTGGCGAAAGCCGATGCGGAAATCGGCGTAAAGCTTGCCGCTGCGGAAGCCGCGCTTTCGGCGGCAACAGCCAAGGCAATGGCAAGCATCGAAACCGTGGCTGCGGACGCCGCTGCGGATATCGTTGCCAAGGTTTCCGGCGCGAAAGTTACCCCGGCGCAGGCCGCAAAAGCAGTGAAGGCGGTAATGTCCAATGGCTAATCCTGCAGCATCCACCGACACAGCAGCGGCAACAACCGCCGTTGCTCCAGCAGCAGAAACCGCCGCACCCGCTGCGGCGCCCGCCGCTGAAACCGCCGCGCCCGCTGCGCATGCTTCGACAGAAGCGCATGGCGGCGCAGAAGAGCATGTCACGCCTTCGGCTCTTGGCTTTGACGCCACCATGCTGGTGGCTTTGGCGATGCTTGCCGTCATCATCTTGTCGATCTGGAAAAAAGTGCCCGCGATGATCGCTGGCGCATTGGACGGACAGATTGCCGGCATTAAGCAGCAGTTGGACCAAGCAACCGCGCTGCGTGCCGAAGCTGAAAATATCAAGGCCGAGTATGAAGCAAAGGCAAAGCAGGCGGCGCGTGATGCCGATGCGATGAAAGCCTCTGCCGAAGCTGAAGCGAAACAGATTGTTGCCCGCGCAAAGAGTGATGCAACCGCATTGATCGAACGCCGTGCGAAGGCTGCTGAAGAAAAAATCGCAGCTGCCGAGCGCGCCGCAATTGCCGATGTCCGCAACAAGGCCGCCAGTGCTGCCGCTGCTGCAGCAGCGCAATTGATCGCCGCGCATCATGATGCAAAGGCCGACGCAGCCCTGATCGACCAATCGATCGCCTCGCTGAACTAAATTTCGTGATTCCCGCGCAGGCGGGAACACACTTTCCGATATATAATCATGCCGCGCATTTGCGGGAATGAGATTGTGTAGCGCACCGACGTTGCCTACATCACCCCGACATGTCCAAAGCCGACCGCCCCGATCAACCCAATGCGGCTTCTCGTTTCAACGAGGAGCAGGCGACCTATGCGGTGCGTGGTGCGGACACGCCTGATCTCGAAACCGGCACAGCCGCCATCCGCAATGTCCTGAAGACCTTGCCGCTGAAACCGGGCGTGTACCGGATGCACGACGCCCGCGGCGATGTGCTGTATGTCGGCAAGGCGCGTGCGCTGAAAAACCGCGTCGGCAATTATGTGCAGATTGACCGCTTGCCCAATCGCCTGCGCAGAATGGTTGCGCTCACCCGTTCAATGACGATTGTGACCACCAATAGCGAGGCGGAGGCGCTGTTGTTGGAAGCGCAGCTGATTAAGCGCTATCGCCCGGCCTATAATGTGCTGCTGCGCGACGACAAAAGCTTCCCCTTCATCTTGCTACGTGCGGACCATAAATTCCCGCGTATCCAGAAACATCGCGGTGCACGGCGGAACAAGGGGCATTATTACGGCCCCTTTGCCAGCGCGGGGTCGGTCAACCAGACGCTGAATGCGCTGCAAAAGCTGTTTCTGTTGCGCAGTTGTTCGGACAGTTTCTTCAACAATCGCGACCGGCCATGCCTGTTGTACCAAATCAAGCGCTGCTCCGCGCCCTGCGTTGGCCGGATTGACGACCAATCCTATGACGGTCTGGTCGCCGATACCAAATCCTTCCTCGACGGCAAATCCTCTGATGTGCAGGCAAAGCTGGCGAAGGAAATGGAGGGCGCGGCCGAAGCGCTCGATTTCGAACGCGCGGCCATGCTGCGCGACCGGTTGAAGGCGCTGACCTTCATTCAAGGGTCGCAGGCGATTAATGCGCAAGGCGTTGGCGATGCGGATATCTTTGCCTTGGCGCATCGCAATGGCGTGATGGGTATTCAGGCGTTTTTCATCCGCGGCGGGCAAAATTGGGGGCATCGGTCGTTTTTCCCGTCACATGTGGCCGAAATGACCGAGGATGAAGTGTTCACCAGCTTCCTTGCGCAATTTTACGAAGATGTGCCGCCCGCCAAATATATATTGCTCGACCGCGAACTGACCGAGGCCGATCTGTTGGCGGAGGCATTGTCCGAACGTGCCGAGCGTAAGATTGAAATCAGCGTGCCGCAGCGCGGCGACCGCGTCCGCCTTGTCAAACAGGCCACGCGCAACGCCGAAGAGGCGTTGGACCGGCGACTGGCGGAGAGCACGACGCAGGGCAAGTTGCTGCAAGAGGTGGCGGACCTGTTTGAACTGCCCGAACCGCCCCGCCGGATCGAGATTTACGACAACAGCCATATTCAGGGTAGCAATGCGCTTGGCGCGATGGTCGTTGCCGGACCCGAAGGCTTTATCAAGGGCCAGTACCGCAAGTTTAACATCAAACAGGCGGCGACCGACGACGATTTTGCGATGATGCGTGAGGTGTTCCAGCGCCGCTTTGCGCGCGCGCAGGAAGATGATCCCGACCGCGATAGCGGGCAGTGGCCTGACCTGGTGCTGATCGACGGCGGCAAGGGGCAGATGAGCAGCGTGAAAGCCGCGCTGGAGGAAATCGGTGTCGATGACGTGCCGTTGATCGCCATTGCCAAAGGCCCACATCATGGCCGCGATGGCCGCGAAGTTTTTCACTTCCCCGACGGACGCGAATTGACCTTGCCCGTGAACGCGCCGGTCCTGTTCTACCTGCAACGCCTGCGCGATGAGGTGCATCGCTACGCCATTGGTGCGCACCGGGCGAAGCGCAGCAAGGCGATAACCGTAAGCCCACTGGACGAAGTGCCCGGCGTCGGCCCTTCGCGGAAAAAGGCGCTCTTGCTGCATTTCGGCACCGCACGCGCGGTGCGCAATGCCAGCCTTGAAGATTTGCAGAAAGCACCGGGCGTGTCCGCCGCCGTGGCGCAGACGGTGTATGATTTCTACCATGCGGGCGGATGATGTGGCCTTGCA
This sequence comes from uncultured Sphingorhabdus sp., assembly GCA_964502655.1. GTDB lineage: Bacteria > Pseudomonadota > Alphaproteobacteria > Sphingomonadales > Sphingomonadaceae > Sphingorhabdus_B. Next base: position 8,557 of record CAZCXQ010000049.1, on the reverse strand, counting down.
GTTGGCAAGCAGCTGATTAGAATGCCGGGTAGGGGAGAATGTCATGCCAAATATCCGCGCCAATAATATCGATATATATTATGAGGAAAACGGCCCAGCCGATGGTCCGGTCATCCTGCTCGTCATGGGTCTTGGGACGCAGATGATTGCGTGGCCGGACGAATTGATTCAGGGGCTGGTGGCGCAAGGTTTTCGCGTGATCCATTATGACAATCGCGATGTTGGCCTGTCGCAGCGGATGGATGGCGCACCGGCGGGGAACCTTATTTGGGCGATGCTCAAGCTGCGCTTCGGCTTGCCGGTCAAGACGGCGTATACACTGACCGATATGGCGAAGGATGGCATTGGGTTGCTTGACGCGCTGGGCATTCAAAAAGCGCATGTCGCCGGTGCATCAATGGGCGGAATGATCGCGCAGCTGATGGCCGCACATTATCCGGACAGGGTATCGACGATGACGTCGATCATGTCGTCCAGCGGACGGCCGGGATTGCCCGGGCCGCGCGCGGATATCAGAAAACGTTTAATGGCGCCGCGCCCATCCAACCCGACACGCGAGGAAGCCGTTCGGCTTGGTGCGGAGTCGATTGAAGCGATCTCCTTTGCCGATATGAAACGTCCGCATGATGCCTTTGTCGACATGGCGGCACGTGCGTTTGATCGCGGCTATTATCCCATTGGCATGAAACGCCAGCTGCTTGCGATCATCGCCGATGGCAGCCGCGTTGACCGGCTGAAGACGATTAAGGTGCCGACCCTTGTTGTCCATGGCGGCGCCGACCCGCTTGTCCCGAAAGAGGGCAGCGAAGACATTGCGCGCCTTGTTCCCGGCGCGCGGCTGGAGATTATCGACGAAATGGGTCATGATCTGCCGCCCTCGCAAGTTGGCCGCATGGTGGATTTGATCGCCGGACACGCCAAGCAAGTGCATTGATAAAAATGCTGCGCTGCACAATTTTCACTTGCGCGCACCGGTTGGCCGGATAATCTACGCCGATGACGACCAACCAATTGCTGCTTGAGGCTATTGCGCTCAAAAAATGTGTGACCGCCACGTACAATAATGTGGCGATGAAGCTTGCGCCGCACGTGCTCTATTCCAAGAACAATGCCCTATTTATCGACGCAATTACGCTGGAAAAACATGGCCAGCCGCCACGTGAGAAAAAGCTGGGCGCGTTTCATTTGCTTGGCCTCAACGATTTGAAACTGACCGAACAATTGTTCGAAATTGACCCGTTATTCGAAGCCGGCGCGGAAAAATATGCAGGCGTGACCTTGTTCATGATCAGCGGCGAACACGGCGACGCAGGATAGAGCTTCCCCTCATGCCGCAGTGTTGGCATGAGGGCCTATGGACATAACGGCATCCGCGATCATTTGTGCAGTCCGTAATCACGGCGAGACCGGCGCCATCGTGCGCGCGTTTTCCGAAGATTACGGCATGCTTGCGGGCTATGTGCAAGGCGCGCGGGGGCGGCAATTGCGGCCTGTGCTGATCCCCGGCAATGTCATCACCGGCGCATGGCGCGCGCGCATAACGGGGCAGCTGGCGCGCCTGACGCCGGCTTCTTGCGGCGTTTGAACCCCAGCACGATCAA
>CAZCXQ010000049.1:0-6946 GCA_964502655.1 uncultured Sphingorhabdus sp. | reverse complement strand
CGGAACCCCTGCACAGCCGCGCGCATTTGCTGGGCGAGCCGCTGGCGATTGCGGCGATTGATTGGGTCACCGCGCTGACCGCGGCAACGCTGGCCGAAGGCGTGCCATACCCCCGCGTGTACAGCGCGTGTGACGGGTTGTTGTCGGCGATTGAGCTCGCGCCTGCCGCACGCGTTTGGGCGGGTGCCATTGCGCAATATGAAACCTTGTTGCTGGCCGAGCTTGGCTATGCCGAAGATTATGACGCCGACAGCGCGCCCGTGGCGATGATGGCGCAAAACCGCAAGCGTTTGGTCGCGCATGTTCTGGGCGACCGCCGCGCCGATGTCATGGCCGCGCGCGAACGGTTGGTGGAACGCCTGAAAAGGGCAGTTGCATAACCGCGCTGCACTTGGCAGGGGAGGCATGATTACAACACCGTAGCCCTGAGCCTGTCGAAGGGCGCTTAAAGGCATCGCCCTATCGACAGGCGTGCTTCGACAGGCTCAGCACTACGGTTTCTTTTGAGGAATGCCGCCTTGTTAGTTGCCTTATTACCCGGGGACGGAATTGGTCCCGAAGTCATCACCCAAGCACGGCGCCTATTGGACGCGTTGGCGATTGACGGACTGACCTTCGAAGAAGCACTGGTTGGCGGCGCGGCCTATAAGGCCACCGGCCATCCGCTGCCCCCCGAAACGCTGGACCTTGCAAAGCGCGCTGACGCGATATTGTTTGGCGCGGTGGGCGACCCCGATTGCGATGCTCTGGAACGGCATTTGCGGCCCGAACAGGCGATATTGGGGCTGCGCAAGGAACTGTCCTTGTTCGCCAATTTGCGGCCCGCGACCTTGTTTCCCGAACTGGCGGACGCCAGCGCGCTTCGTCCCGAAGTGGCGACGCAAATCGACATGATCATCGTGCGCGAATTGAATGGCGATGTGTATTTCGGTGAAAAGGGCATGCGTAAAACCGCTGATGGTAAGCGCGAAGGCTATGACATCATGTCCTATAATGAGGACGAAGTGCGCCGCATTGCCCGCGTCGGCTTTGAAACCGCGATGGCGCGCGGCAAGAAATTATGCTCGGTGGATAAAGCCAATGTGCTCGAAACCTCGCAACTGTGGCGCGATGTGGTGATTGAAACCCATGCCGAATATCCCGAAGTCGCGCTCAGCCATATGTATGTCGACAATTGCGCGATGCAGCTGGTGCGCAACCCCGGCCAGTTTGATGTGATCGTCACCGGCAATTTGTTTGGCGATATCCTGTCCGATCAGGCGAGCATGTGCGCGGGATCGATCGGCATGCTGCCCAGCGCCTCGCTCGATAGCAACCAAAAGGGCCTGTATGAGCCCATCCACGGCAGTGCGCCCGATATTGCGGGGCAGGGCAAGGCTAACCCGCTGGCGACAATTTTGTCCGCCGCGATGATGCTGCGTTACTCGCTCAACATGCCGGCGATGGCCGACCGCATTGACGCGGCGGTCGCCAAAGCACTCGCCGCTGGTGCCCGTTCGCCCGACCTTGGCGGGACGATGTCCACCAGCGAAATGGGCGACGCGGTGTTGGCTGCGCTATCATAATGACCGTAGCCCTGAGCCGACGGTGCATAGCACCGGCGAAAAGTCGAAGGGCGGCTTTGCGTCGACACGCGCCCTTCGACGGACGCGCTCGCTGCGCAAGCGCTGCTCAGGGCTACGGTGTAACATCCATGACATCCATAACATCTCCTTATTGACGCAACCCCTCTAGTCCCCGAAAAGCGAACTTATGAAGAAAACGACTGGCCAGAATCGCGAAATCACCCGGCATTGGCGTCCTGCCACTCAGGCAGTGCGTGGTGGCACATGGCGTAGCGAACATGGTGAGACGTCGGAGGCGTTGTTCCTCTCGTCTGGCTTTACCTATGATGATGCGGAAACCGTAGCGGCCCGTTTTGCGGGTGAGCAGGACGGCATGACCTATTCGCGGTTGCAAAACCCGACGGTGCAAATGCTGGAGGAACGCATTGCGCTGATGGAAGGGGCCGAGGCATGCCGCGCGCAAGCCACGGGCATGGCGGCGATGACGACGGCGTTGTTGTGCCAATTGTCGCAAGGTGACCATGTGGTCGCCGCCCGCGCGGCCTTTGGTTCGTGCCGCTGGCTGACCGACACGTTGCTGCCCAAATGGGGCATCAGCACGACCACGATCGACAGCCGCGACAATGATGCGTGGAAAGCCGCGATTCAGCCGAACACCAAAATATTCTTCTTTGAAACACCCGCCAACCCGACGATGGACATTGTCGACATGGCCTATGTCTGCGGCCTCGCCAAAGAACATGGCATTACCACGGTGGTCGACAACGCCTTTGCCACCAGCGTGCTGCAACGGCCGATGGATTATGGCGCAGATGTCGTCGCCTATAGCGCAACGAAGCTGATGGACGGGCAGGGCCGCGTGCTTGCCGGTGCGGTCTGTGGCTCGCAACAGTGGATCGATGACGTCCTGTTGCCGTTTCAGCGCAACACTGGACCCAATCTGTCGCCATTCAACGCCTGGGTTGTGCACAAGGGTTTGGAAACGCTGGAACTGCGCGCGATGCGGCAGTCGGAAAATGCGCTTGCGGTCGGCAAATTCCTTGAAGGCCGCGTGCCGCATATCATGCATCCCGGCCTTGCCAGCCACCCGCAGCATAATCTCGCCATGAGCCAGATGAAAGCCTGCGGGCCGATTTTTTCCTTTGAAGTCGATGGTGGCCGCAAGCAAGCGCACGCCTTGCTCAACGCGCTGCAGTTGATCGATATTTCGAACAATATCGGCGATGCGCGCAGCCTGATGTGCCACCCTGCGTCCTCCACCCACCATGGCATGGGCCCCGAAGGCCGCGAAGCCATGGGCGTTGGCGAAGGGATGATCCGCATCAATGTTGGCTTGGAAGATCCTGCCGATCTGATCGACGATCTGGATCAGGCGCTCAGGGCTGCGGGACTGTGACGAGCATCCTCGATTCCTTCTTTGCGGTCAGCGCAACGACCGAGGGCGTGACCGTCCGCGTGTCGCCCAATTTTCTGCAAGAGCAATCGGCTCCCGCGCAAGGCCGCTGGTTTTGGTCCTATCATATCCGCATCGAAAATGGCGGCGATGAACCCGTGCAATTGATGACGCGGCATTGGCGGATCACCGACGGTCGCGGCACAATCAACCATGTCGATGGCGATGGCGTGGTCGGCGAACAGCCCTTGCTAAAGCCGGGCGAAAGCCATGATTATGTCTCGGGCTGTCCACTGCCGACACCCAGCGGCACGATGGAAGGGCAATATCGTTTCATCCGCGAAGATGGCACGACTTTCCTCGCCGAAATTCCGCGCTTTACGCTGGTCGCCCCGGCCATAGCGCGTTGAGCATCCGATGAAGCGTACGCATCTGCCCTTAAATGGTTTGCGCGTGCTGGACGCTTCGGCGCGGCATTTAAGCTTTACCAAGGCGGCGGACGAACTTGCGGTGACGCCAGCGGCCGTCGGCCAACAAATCCGCGCGTTGGAAGATATGTTGGGCGTCGTTCTCTTCCGCCGCACGCCCAAGGGGCTTGAGCTGACGGACGAGGCGGCAAATGGCCTTGATGCCCTACGTGCGGGCTTTTTGCAGTTCGAAGAGTCCGTCCGCGCGATGCAGGCGGGACAATCTTCCAATTCGCTGACCATCGCTGCGCCACGCGATTTTACCGCCAAATGGCTGGCGGGGCGGTTGGCGGCATTCAGCAAAGCGAACCCCGACACGCGCTTCACTTTGGTGGCGGCGGACGAGGCGGTCGATTTTACCGAGGCCAATCTTGATCTTGCCATCCGGCTGACGACTGGCCCCGGCGAGCATGAAGGCGTCAAGCTCGCCGCTGGCGCGCATGTGACCGTCGCTGCACCCGAAGGCGGGGCTGAAACACCGATCAGCTGGCCCAATTGCCCTGTGGCCGACGGCGTGGCTGCGCTTCGCCTCGCGGACGCGGGTCTTGCGATTGACGCGGCCGCGATTGGGCTGGGCAGGGCGACCGTGCCGTTGCTTTTGGCCGAAGCCGATTTGGCGAGCGGAAAAATACGTGCCGTCGACAATGCGAAAGAAAGCGAAGAAGCCTATTGGCTGGTCGCACCCTTGCCGCAATGGCGGCAGAAAAAGGTCAGGGCCTTGGTTGAGGCTTTAACGGCAACGTAAACATGACGGCTGGGTAACGAACCCGCCCGATCACGCGTCAATCGTGTCCTCGTCCAGTTGCGCGGCATTTTCCTGAATGAAGTTGAACCGGTGCTCCGGATTTTTGCCCATCAGCCGGTCGACGAGGTCATTGACCACCGCACGCCTTTCATATTCATGCGGCAAAGTAATGCGGATCAGCGAGCGGGTCGCCGGGTCCATCGTCGGTTCTTTCAACTGGTTCGGGTTCATTTCACCCAAGCCCTTAAACCGGCCAACGTCGACTTTCTTGCCCTTGAACACGGTCGCTTCCAATTCGGCGCGGTGCGCGTCGTCGGCGGCGTAGACGCTTTGGCTGCCATGCGTCAGGCGATACAAAGGCGGCCGCGCGAGATAGAGATGCCCCGCCTTCACGATTTCGGACATTTCCTGAAAGAAGAATGTCATCAACAATGTCGCAATATGCGCGCCGTCGACATCCGCGTCGGTCATGATGATGATGCGTTCATAGCGCAGATTGTCGGGGTTGCAGTCCTTGCGCGTGCCACAGCCAAGCGCGAGTTGAAGATCAGCGATTTCGTTGTTGGCGCGGATTTTGTCTGCGGTGGCCGACGCGACGTTCAGGATTTTACCCCGGATCGGCAAAATTGCCTGAGTCTTGCGGTCACGGGCTTGCTTTGCGCTGCCGCCAGCGCTGTCGCCTTCGACGATGAACAATTCGGTGCCGGTCGGGTCATCCGATGCGCAATCGGTCAGCTTGCCGGGCAGACGCACCTTGCGGCCTGATGTCGCGGTTTTGCGTTTGACCTCACGCTCTGCCTTTCGGCGCAGGCGGTCGTCGACCTTTTCCAATATGAAGCCCATCAACGCCTTGCCGCGTTCCATATTGTCGGCAAGATAATGGTCGAAATGGTCCCGCACGGCGTTTTCTACCAAGCGCGTGGCTTCGGGTGAGGTCAGCCGGTCTTTGGTCTGGCTTTGGAATTGCGGGTTGCGGATGAACACCGACAACATCAATTCGGCTTCGTTGAAAATGTCTTCCGCCGATATCTGTGCCGCTTTTTTCTGGCCAATCAATTCGCCAAAGGCGCGCAAGCCCTTGGTCAGCGCAGCGCGCACGCCGGCTTCATGGGTGCCGCCATCGGGGGTCGGAATGGTGTTACAATACCAGCTGTACGAACCGTCGGAATAAAGTGGCCACGAAATTGCCCATTCGACGCGGCCTTGCGCATCGGGGAAATCTTGCGTGCCGGAGAAAAACTCCGTGGTCGCGCAGGCGCGGGTGCCAAGCTGTTCGCGCAAATGGTCGGACAGACCACCGGGGAATTGGAACACCGCTTCGGCAGGGACATCTGCGCTTGCGAGTTCCGCATCGCAGCGCCAGCGAATTTCGACGCCAGCGAACAAATAGGCTTTCGACCGGGCAAGCTTGAACAGGCGTGCGGGCTTGAACTTCGCATCGGCGCCGAAAATTTCGGGATCAGGCGTGAACGCTATGGTGGTGCCGCGCCGGTTGGGGGTGGGGCCAAGCTCTTCCAGCTTACCGACCGGATGGCCTTGCGCGAAGCGTTGGCGATATAATTGCTTGTTGCGGGCAACTTCGACCACAGTATCGGTCGACAGGGCGTTGACGACAGACACGCCGACGCCGTGCAAGCCGCCGGATGTCGCATAAGCCTTGTCCGTGAACTTACCGCCGGAGTGCAACGTTGTCAGAATGACCTCAAGCGCCGACTTGTCCGGAAATTTGGGATGGGGATCAACCGGAATGCCGCGACCATTGTCGGTGATGGTCAGCCGGTTGCCAACGCCCAAATGCACCTCAATACGGCTGGCATGGCCGGCGACGGCTTCGTCCATTGAGTTGTCGAGGACTTCGGACGCGAGATGGTGCAAGGCGCGTTCGTCGATGCCGCCAATATACATGCCCGGGCGACGGCGAACCGGCTCAAGCCCCTCCAGCACTTCAATTGCAGAAGCAGTATAATCATTGGATGCGGCAGTTGCTGCCGCGCTCCCGCCAAACAGGTCATCGGTCATGACACTGCTATAGGCGCGGGAGAGTCACCGGTGCAAGCACCAGCGCAACGCTTTGACAATCGTCTGTGGATATTTCTGCCGCGTTTAGCGGACGCGTGGTCCGCCGAACGGCATTGGTGGCGGAGGACGGCGCACACCGCGTGGAAGCTGCGCCTGATAGGCACGGCCGCAATGTTCGACGCAGTACGGAAAACCGGGGTTCACCGCCTCGCCGCAGAAATGGAAATCGGCTTCACCGGGGTGGCCCAAGGGCCAACGGCAAATACGCTCGTTCAAATCGAGCAACGACGTTTTGTCGGCCATTTCGGGGCTTGGCTTTGCCGGCACAAGGCGGCGTGGCGGTGCTGGCGGAATCGGTGCTTGCTGATCGCCGGGGCCCTGACGCATGAAACCGCCAGGTCCGATCGACACAATGCGTGGCATCGCCGATGCACGCGGTGCAGGTGCTTCGGCTGCGTCGTCATCGGCGCGCACGGGCGCAACAGGCTCAGCCACAGGTGCAGCGGCGCGGGGGCGCACAGGCGCAGCGGGGGCCGCTGCCTTTACAGGTGCAGCAGCCGCTGCCTTTTTCGGCGCGGCTTTTTTGTCCGTGTCGTTGGCCTTCACCGGCGACGGGCGCGATTTTAGTCCCAAGCGATGGGCCTTACCGATAACGGCATTGCGGCTAACACCACCAAGTTCTTCGGCAATCTGGCTTGCTGTCAGGCCTTTTTCCCAAAGCGCTTTTAACTGATCAATCCGCTGGTCGGTCCAGGAC
>CAZCXQ010000048.1:0-11855 GCA_964502655.1 uncultured Sphingorhabdus sp. | reverse complement strand
GTGATCCGATCCGCCAAGCGACCGGTCGCAACATCTGGATAGGCTTTTGAAAGCTCACCATATGCCTCGCACGCCTCAGCGGTTTTGCCGAGGTCGGTTAACGCTGATCCTAAGAACAACAGGCTGTCGGGCGCACGTTCGCCACGCGGGTCTGCTTTGTAATTGTCATAGAAAATTTTGACGGCGGTTGCAGGTTTTTTGTCGTCGAGCCACGCCCGCCCCAGCAAGTTGCGCAGGAAGCTTGCACGTCTGTGCTTTGGATATTTATTGAGCGTTTCTTCCAGTGTGGCTTGCGCTTCTGGGTAGAATTTCGCTTCCCACAATCTGAAGCCATAAGTGTAGCCATCTTCAAAAGCATCGCCCGTGGCAGGCCGTTCAATGGCCGCAACTGCGGCAACGCGCGCTGCACTTGGCTTCGCGGTTGAAGCCACAGGTTTGGCTGCTGCTACAACGGGTTTTGGCTTGACGGTCACTGCTGCAGGCACAGGTGCTGCGGCCGGTACGACGCTTGCCGCGGTTGCCGGCACTGCGGTTTCCTGCGGTGCACTCGCCAGCTGCGCACTCGCCAGTTGCGTTTCCAAGATTTTCAGGCGCGCTTCGAGGCCACGCATATTGTTGCCCTGCTGCTCGACCTGACCCGTCAAAGTGGCCAGCTGTGCTTCCAACGCATCGACACGCACCAACAGGTCCGACGTAGCCGAGGTCGTGGTGTTCTCGGGCTGCGTAGTGGTCGGTGACTGGATGTCAGGCGCGACAAATTTGCCGGCACCTGCGGGAAAGACCTGACGCTGGACAGCGCGCATTTCCTTTTCAAGCTTGCTTACGCGTCCGTCAATATTTGCATCCTGCGCAACTGCTGACGCGCTGAGTGCAAATGCCGCGCCGCTATACAAAGCGAGCCGAAAATTCATTGGTCATTCCCCTTAAACTTACAAGTTTGGACGTATCGCTGACTGCACCAACGCAATAAATACCCATCACACCATTTCAGTGCAAAGAAAACCTGATTTTATTTGGATTTAATCGGCGTTGTCGGTGCTTTGCTGCGCAGAATCAGCATTATTTGCCGATAGAGGCGCGATCGGCGCCGTGGCGGCTGGCTTTACCGAGACCGGCGACGCCGGTGTTTGAGCCGCGGGCGCAGCATCGGTGAGTGTCAGACTTCGGAAAATTAAATATGCAGCCAGCGCGAACGCTGCGATTGCGGCCGACGTCCATGCGAGTGTTTTCGAAGGCACGCGTGCCGGGTCAGCAGGTTCGTAGTTTTGCGCCGGCGCCTGATAGCCTTCATGACCGCTGCGCGCCAATTCCAAACGCAGCGCTCCACTAATTGCAACGGCATCCAGTTCGACAGCATTTGCATAGGATCGCGCGAAACCGAGCGTGTAGGTTTGGCCCGGAAGGGCGTCAAAATTTGATTGCTCGATAGATTCGAGATGGCGAGTCGGCACACGCGTTTTTGCGGCAATATCGGATAGGCTAAAGCCCAGCCGTTCGCGGCCTGCTTTTAGCTGGCTACCTACGGATCCGTGATCTTCGTCAACAGAAGCTAATAAATCCACTGCAATCTCCACGACCCGTTTTTTCCGCCTCTTTGTGCAGTTATGCGGACAATGGTCATCTTGTTGATAAAGTCAACGGCGATAACAACTTTTCACCTTTGGGAAATCCCGCAATTTAGCCGGTTTCAATGCCTTGGCTTGTCGCCCATATTGCCAGTTCCTCACGCAAATTCGCGGTGGGATTTTGCAGCAGCTCGTCCATCTTCTTACGAATGTCGGCATGGTTGGTCGTGCGCACCATCGCTTTTATGGGTCCCACGGCCGCTGGCGTGATCGACAAGCGATGGATACCCAGGCCAATCAACGCGAGCGCTTCAAGCGTCCGCCCACCCATTTCGCCACATACTGCAACGTCGACTGGATAGCCGTCGGTCGTCTGAACCACACGCCGAATGAAACGCAAAATGGCGGGGCTCAACCAATCATATCGCTCGGCAAGGCGCGGGTCTGCGCGATCCGCTGCAAATAGGAACTGCGTGAGGTCATTTGTGCCAATCGACAGAAAATCGATTTTAGGCAGCAAAATATCGAGTGTTTCGGCCAGTGCTGGTACCTCAAGCATGGCCCCATAACGGATTTTCGTCGGCAGCCGTTTCTTGCGCCGACCCAAAAATTCCATCTGACCTTCAAATATTTCCCGGGCGGCGTCAAATTCCCAAGGCTCGGACACCATCGGAAACATGACGTTCAATGTGCGGCCTGCGGACGCTTCAATGAGTGCGCGGGCCTGCGCTTTCATCAGCCCTGCATGGTCCAAAGACAGGCGCAGTGCGCGCCAGCCAAGCGCCGGGTTTTCTTCCTCGTTCGTTTCGTTTTTCAAATAGGGCAAGGCTTTGTCGCCACCGATATCGAGCGTGCGAAAAATGACTGGCTTGTCGCCCGCGGCATCAATGACATCGCGATAAAAACGTTGCTGACGCTCACGTTGGGGCAGCGTGGCCGATATCAAAAACTGGAATTCTGTGCGGAACAGGCCAACGCCCTCCGCGCCGGTGGTGGCCAAGGCGGACATATCGTCGCGCAATCCAGCATTGATCATTAACGTCACCGGCACGCCATCATTGGTGACCGATGCAGCGTCACGCATCGCTGCATAGCGGGCCTTTTTCTTTTGCCGATCGACCAGATCATGCTGGAAAAGCTCTTCGGCAGCTGACGATGGCCTGACGATGACGCTTTTTTCGTCGGCGTTCAGCAGTAGCATGTCGCCATCGCGCACCTTGTGGCGGATGCCTTGTACGCGGCCCAGCACGGGGATACCCATTGCGCGGGCCACAATCACGACATGCGCGGTCAGCGATCCTTCCTCAAGCACCACGCCGCGCAGACGCCGTTTGTCATATTCGAGCAGTTCAGCCGGACCCAAATTGCGCGCAATCAGGATCGAGTCTTTTTTCAGACCGAGTTGCGCCGCGGTGCTCATTTGGCCCGACACAATACGCAGCAACCGGTTGGATAGATCCTCCAGATCATGCATGCGGTCCGCCAGCAGCGCATCGTCAATCTGACGCATCCGCATGCGGGTGCGTTGCTGGACGCGTTCGATGGCGGCTTCCGCCGTCAGGCCGCTATCTATGGCCTCGTTAATGCGGCGGCTCCAGCCTTCGTCATAGGCGAACATCTTATAGGTCGCGATGACCTCCTCATGTTCGCCGCCCGTGCCGAAATCAATTTGGCTCGCCATACGGTCGATTTGTTCGCGCATTTTGTCAAAGGCGGAATAGACACGGTGGCGCTCGGCTTCGATATCCTCCGCGACGGTATGTTCAATACGGACATTGGGCTGGTGAAAAATGGCCACGCCAGCCGCCGCGCCCTTTACGAGCGGCAGGCCCGTGAGGCGAATGGTGCCGGTGTCATTTCCACCCCGCGCGCTGGGTTCGTCGATCAGGCCTGCATTGGCGATCAGTTCTGACAGCACCATGGCCACGGTTTGAAGCGCCTCAATTTCGACCTCTTCATATTTCCGCGGTTCGACATGCTGCACGGCCAATACGCCAACCGCGCGTTCGGAACGCACAATCGGAACGCCTGCAAAGCTGTGGAAGCGTTCTTCGCCTGTTTCCGGAACATAGCGGAAATTCGGATGGGCGGCTGCCTCATCCAAGTTCAATGTTTCGACATTTTCCGCAATCGTGCCGACAAGACCTTCGCCCAAGCCAAGTCTGGTGACGTGGACAGCCGCCTCGTTCAAACCGCGCGTCGCAAACAATTCAAGATCACCATCGCGCAGCAGATATATCGAGCACACTTCGCTCGACAGCGCTTCGCCAATGATGTTGACGACATGGTTCAATTTGCCCTGCGCATGATTTCGCGAGGCCATCACTTCGTGAAGACCGGTCAATATGTTGCGGGCAGAACGGGTAGCGCTTTCCATCTGTCCCATCTAGCAGAGACATAAAAGGCAAGCGATACCCAGCTTGAAATTATTCATAGTCAGCCAGTTAGGGCCGACTCCTGCATAAGTACGTCCTTCAGATGCAGCTTTTGCTTCTTCAGGTTGAGGATGATGTTGGTGTCAGGAAAAGGTCGATTTTCTTCGTGTTCCAGCTTTTGCTCAAGATCAGCATGTTTGCTGCGAAGTGCGGACAGATGATTAATATTCACATCATTCTCCTTCAGCGTGAGACTCGGTGGTCCAACAACCAAAGTAAATCACGAAATATTGCGCGAGTCTCGCGATAAATTTGCGTTTGCCGCGCATCAGAAACATGCCCCCGCGATCATGCCTGCTTTTAACGATGACTTGTTTGCACGACTCTGGTTAGAAGGGGGAATGAACGACGACGGCTACCAGCAGCAGCTGGAACAACTGAAGATTGAACATCGCGATTTGGATGACGCCATTACGGCGCTGACCATGCAATCGGTCGTTGATCAGCTGCAGATTGCACGTCTGAAAAAGAAGAAGCTGATATTGAAAGACCGAATCATGCGTCTTGAAGATCAGCTTGTGCCGGACATCATCGCCTGACCCGTTACCGTCCCTAGCGTTCACAACCGCGCGATGATTGTTTCAAACCGGCACACTCGCAATATGTTGCCGCGATGGGATTGTTTACACTAACATCGGGGCATAGGCCGTGCCATAAAGACGCATGCGCAACGCACAACTTGAACTGACCCCATTATTACTGGATTCTCTGTACACAGAAGCGATGCTGCTCGCCGATGAAGCGCGCGCCTGTTTTGACCGCAGTTTTGATGCGGGGCATTTGTCTCCGGAGATTTCGGTCGCCTTTTCCTGCGAGTCACTCAAGGTCACCACCCGCCTGATGCACAGCATTGCGTGGTTGTTGAATCAAAAGGCATTGCGCGCTGGCGAAATAACCGAGAGCGAAGCGCGAAACGAAACCAACAGTCTGGGCTATGCGCCGGCCAGTGATGGACCGCTGGTGTTGCAATTCCCACCAGAAGCGCAAGCGCTGATCGGCGCGAGCGAGGAATTATACTTCCGACTTCAACGGCTCAGCGAGAAAATGCGCGCCGCTGTTCCGCAGGCGTCGGAACCAGTTGCCATGCGCGACCGTTTGCGCGCCTCGTTTTAAGCGTCAAATTGCAGGCTGGCCAAACGCGAATATAGACCGCCTGCCGCGCTGAGTGTCGCGTGGTCGCCTTCTTCAACAATCTGACCTTGATCCATCACAATGATGCGGTCGGCCGAACGCACGGTCGCGAGGCGGTGGGCAATGACGATCGTCGTGCGATCCTTCATCAGCATGTCGAGTGCGTCCTGAACAAGGCGTTCGCTTTCGGCATCCAGCGCGCTTGTCGCTTCGTCCAATAACAAGATAGGCGCCTGCCGCAGGACCGCGCGCGCGATGGCAATACGTTGCCGCTGCCCGCCCGAAAGCCTGGCCCCGCCTTCGCCCAAATATGTATCGAGGCCTTGTGGAAGTTCGCGCAGAAAATTGGCGGCATTGGCCTGTTCTGCTGCCGCCCAAATGGCATCGTCATCGGCCAGCCAGTTGCCGTAACGCAGATTGTCGCGGGCCGAAGATGCAAACAGCACCGTCTCTTGCGGAACATAGGCCATGCGCGCCCGCACTTCCGCTGGATCGGCGCTGGTGAGTGCCACGCCGTCGATACGGACGGCACCTGTTTCTGGATCATAGAACCGCTGTGCAAGCTGAAACAGCGTCGATTTGCCGGCGCCGGACGGGCCGACAACAGCAACCGTCTCGCCCGGGCTTACTTTCAGGTTGAAATTGCTGAGCGCGGATACTTCGGGGCGTGTGGGGTAGCGAAAACTAACATTCTGAAACTCCAGCTGTCCGCGCGGTGGCACCGGCAACGCAATTGGCTTAGCAGGAGGAGCGATGTTCGGTTCTGCGGCAAGAAGTTCGGCGAGCCGTCCCGACGCACCTGCGCCACGCACCAGATCGCCATAGACTTCGGTAAGCGCGCCAAAGGCGCCTGCTACCAAGCCTCCGGTAAGCACAAAGGCGGCAATCGTTCCACCGGTCAACCGGCCTTCGACCACGTCAATTGCGCCCTTCCACATCAGCAACGTGATCGCGCTGAAAATGAGGGCCATGACGATGGCGGTCATAAATGCACGTAGGCGAATGCGCTTCTTGGCGGTGCTAAAGGTTGCTTCGACACTGCCGCTAAACCGTTCGCCTTCGCGAAGCTCTTGTCCAAAGGCTTGTACGATCCGCATGGCGCCAAGTGTTTCCGAAACCATTGCGCCAACATCGGCAATCCGGTCCTGACTGGCCCGAGACGCAGACTGTAATTTTCGGCCAATCAGCACGATGGGCAGAACGATGACGGGAATGGCAATCAAAAGGCCGATGGCCAACTGTGGTGCAAGGGTGAACAAATATACGACGCCGCCAATGCCCATCACGATGTTCCGAAGCGCGACCGACACCGTTGTGCCGACAACTTGTTCGATAATTGCTGTATCGCTTGTCATCCGACTGGCGATTTCCGCTGGACGGTTATGTTCGAAAAATGCGGGGCTTTGGCGCAACAGGTTGCGGTTCACAGCGAGCCGGATGTCAGCAACCGTGCGCTCCCCGAGCCAGGACACAAAGTAAAAACGAAACGCCGTGGCAACGGCCATCACGGCGACGATTATCAGAAGATATTCGAACCAGCGGGCAATATCGGACGAGTCACCACCGGCGGCAAAGCCGCGATCAATAACCAATCGGAACCCTGCGGGAATGGCGAGTGTGGCAAGCGCAGCGACGGTGAGCGCCATCAAAGCAAACATAATTTGCTTTGGATAGGCCGAGGCATGTTGCCAGACCATACGCAGATTCCCGAGTTTTTTGGCATTCGCTGGTGTGGCGGTGTCTGCCGTTTCGGGTGCAACGGACGTGACGTTAGCGTTTGGCAAATCTGCGGATGTTTCATTCATGATACGCCGCGTAGCAGGGCGCTGCGACACTCACAATTGCAGACAGGAAAAGGGCTTCACTTTTTCATGGTGCAATGCACAATAAATGCTTATGACCGCCAGAAGATTGCCCTGTTTTTCTGGGCCGAAAGACGGAAATATAAGGATTGCAGATGCTTTACACCGGTTATGATATGCAACGGAGCTGGTTAGCAGGTGCGGGGAAAATTGCACAGGCGCAGGCAGATGTGCTCAAGACTTTCACTGGCCCATTTAGTATGGGCGGTCTCGCACCCATCGCCGCGTCGGCATTGGACGTGTTTGCGCATTCGGTTTTGCCGCGCGGAAAGCCAGCATTTGGATTGGACAGCGTTACTGTCGATGGCAAGACGTTGCCGGTTCAAGAAGAGAATCTGGCACGCAAGCCCTTTGGGCAGCTGAAGCGGTTCGTATATGAAGGCAGCAGCGCGAAGCCACGGTTGCTCATTTGCGCGCCGATGTCCGGCCATTTCGCGACGCTGTTGCGCGGTACGGTCGAACGCATGATTCCAACGCATGATGTCTATATCACCGACTGGAAAGATGCCCGCGATGTGCCGTTGACGGGCGGCGGTTTCGATCTGGAAACCTATATCGATTATCTCATCGAATGGCTTGAATTCATTGGCCCCGATGCCGGCGGACGCGGTGCCCATATGTTGGCGGTGTGTCAGCCTTCGGTCCCGGCTTATGCCGCTGCAGCGGTGATGAGCGCGAAGGACCATCCGTTGCGGCCACGCACATTGACGATGATGGGCGGTCCAATCGACACCCGCGAAGCGCCGACGGCGGTCAACGACCACGCCACACGCCGCCCGCATGAATGGTTCGTCCAAAATGTCATTGCGACCGTCCCGCCATATTATAAAGGGTCGGGACGTCGGGTATATCCGGGTTTTCTGCAGCTATCGGGCTTTATGTCGATGAATCTGGGCAACCATATGATCAGCCATTGGTCGATGTTCTCCGACCTCGTCAAAGGCGACGGCGAAAGCGCGGATCGGCACAAAGAATTTTACGACGAATATCGCTCGGTCTGCGACATGACGGCGGAATTCTATCTGCAGACCGTAGATACGGTTTTTCAGCGTCATTTGTTGCCCAAGGGCGAATTCAACTATCGCGGCAAGCTCGTTGATCCCGGTGCAATTACCGACATCGGCCTGCTGGCGATTGAAGGTGAGCGAGATGACATTAGCGGCCTTGGGCAAACCAAAGCCGCGCTCAATATTGCAACCGCTTTGCCGGATGCGCTCAAAAAATATCATATGGCGCCCGAAGTTGGCCATTATGGCATCTTCAACGGCAGCAAATGGCGCGAAAAGATTGCACCGGTCGTCGAAGACTGGATTGTCAGCCACAATGGCTAGCGGCATCGGTGCCATGTCGCGCTTATGACATTGCACATCACGGCCACTGTTGAACGCTGGCCCGTCGATGGCCAGTTTATCATCGCGCGCGGTGCAAAGGAATATGTCGACCTGCTGGTGGTCGCAGTCAGCGATGGCCAGCATATTGGCTATGGCGAGGGAACTGCCATTTATTATTGCGGGGAAACCGCTGAAAAATGCCTAGGGCAGGTCGAGCATGTCATCCCGTTGCTGCGCGATACAAGCCCGCGTGAAGTGCGAGAAATCCTCCAGTCCGCACTTTCGGCTGGCGCCGCCCGCAACGCGCTGGATTGCGCCTTGTGGGACTTGGAGGCCAAGCAAGCGGGCGTACCACTATCGGAACTTTTGGGCATGAAATCGCCTCCTGCGCCGCTGCGAACCGCATTCACCATATCATTGGGCGCGCCAGAGACGATGCAAGCCGATGCCCGGGCCGCTGCGCAAAATGGATATAGCCTGCTGAAGCTAAAGATAAATGGCGAGGCGGACCGGGACCGCGTTGCGGCCGTCCGTTCGGGCGCGCCAAAAGCGGATATCATTGTCGATGCCAATGAAAGCTGGGGCGCGATTGATATAGTGGCCGAGGCAGAGGCGCTAAAAAATCTGGGCGTATCGCTCATCGAACAACCGCTTCCGGCCGGGAATGATGCGGCGCTGGGCGGCATCAGCGCGCCGCTGCCCATTTTTGCCGACGAAAGCTGCTACACCGCGCAGGACGTTGCGCGGCTGGTGGGGCTATATCAGGGTGTGAACATTAAATTGGATAAAGCGGGCGGCCTAACTGAAGGCGTAGCGCTTTTGGCGGCCGCAAAGGACGCTGGATTGCAATGCATGGTTGGCTGCATGTTGTCGACCAGCCTTGGCATTGGGCCCGCCTTTGTGTTGGCGCAAGCTGTGCAATGGGCCGACCTCGACGGACCTGCATTGTTGTCAGGCGACCGTCCCGGTGGGTTTATATTCTCGAATGGATTTATTAGCGAGGCGAAGCGCGACCTATAATTGGACGGTCGCGACCTTGTTTTTGTAATCCTGCTTCGGATCCATACCGAGCAGCATTTTCACACCTGCCACCATGCTTGATGCATCAATCCAGATTTCGGCATTTTCAGGATCCAGTCGTATCAGCGCCAATTCCGGATCATCTTTGCCGCCCTCATACCAAGCCGCAACAAAACGGTTCCAAAGACGGTCAATCACGTCGCGGTCTGTCGATTGGGACAAATTGCCGTGTACGGTTGCCCAGATATCATGTCCCTTGGACGTAAAATGCGCCATTGCGCGGCCACCGGAGCTAATCTGTTGGTACAAGTCGCCGGACCGTGCGGTGAAAAACCAGATCGGCCCTTGATATAAGCCGTCATGAAAGCACTCATCATCCAACTGCGCCGTCATCGGCCGCGCGTGCCCATCTTCGCCCTCGGCCAAGCCAAGGAACATTGTCATGTCCGACTTCAGGGATTTCCAGAACTTTTCCTTGATCTCGGTTTCACTCGCCATGTCATCACTCCAATGGGTTTGTGATGAGAACAAGCTATGTCCGATGAAGTTCCGGTCTTTTGAGACTTAATGCCGGGCTGCGCCCTTATAACGCATCAAGATATTCAATGTCAGGCGCACCCGCGAGGCAGGGCGCAAGCTTTGGGCCAGCGGCCTTGAAATAGTCGCTGGCGCCATGCGCGGTGAGCGCATCCTGATCGACATATTGTTCGAGCACTTTGTAAACCTGCGGGTTCGACCGTGACCGGGTCAACGTATAAAATACGTTCCCCGGTTCATTGGCCCGAACAGCAGCCGCAAGCTCTGCAAACACCGCCTCAAAGGCTTCGTTTTTGCCGTCGGCGACGGTTAAAGTTGCGATGACACCAATAGCTGACATGCGGCTGCTCCGTTTCGTTTTTAGAAGATTTCAAAAAGGCCGGCTGCGCCCATGCCGCCGCCAACGCACATCGTAACGACGCCATATTTCGCACCGCGACGCTTGCCTTCGATCAATGCATGGCCGGTGCAACGTGCGCCCGTCATACCATAAGGGTGACCGATTGAGATCGAACCGCCATTGACGTTCAGCAACTCGTTTGGAATGCCAAGCTTGTCGCGGCAGTACAGAACTTGCACAGCAAAGGCTTCGTTCAATTCCCAGATGCCGATGTCGTCCATCTTCAGGCCAAAGCGCTGCAGCAATTTTGGAATTGCGAACACGGGGCCAATGCCCATTTCGTCTGGCTCTGTGCCTGCAACGGCCATGCCGACATAACGGCCAAGCGGGTTCAGGCCCTTTTTCTCGGCAACCTTGGCTTCCATCAAAATGGACGCCGAAGAACCGTCGGACAGCTGGCTGGCGTTACCGGCCGTGATGGTCATGTCTGGACCAAGCACGGGCTGAAGCGATTGCAAACCTGCGAGCTGCGTATCGGCGCGATTGCCTTCGTCCTTGGCAATGGTCACTTCTTTCTGGCTGACTTCGCCCGTTTCCTTGTTCACGACATTCATCATCGTGGTCACAGGGACGATTTCGGCATCGAAATAACCGGCTGCCTGGGCAGCTGCCGTGCGCTGCTGCGATTGCAGGGCATATTCGTCCATCGCATCGCGGCTGATGTTGTAGCGCTTGGCCACGACTTCAGCAGTTTGAAGCATCGGCATGTAAATCGAATTGTGCATGGCAACCAATGCAGGGTCGGGCTGAACGCGCATTTCCTTGGTTTGCACCAATGATATGGACTCCTGACCACCAGCTGCCATCACATCGACATTGTCGACGATGATTTGCTTGGCTGCAGTTGCGATGGACATCAGGCCTGACGAACATTGGCGATCCATGGTCATGCCAGAAACAGAAATCGGCAGGCCAGCGCGCAGCGCAACCTGACGTGCAAGATTGCCGCCCTGTGTGCCTTGCTGCAGCGCGGAGCCCCAAAGGACGTCATCAATTTCGCCGCCTTCAATGCCGGCACGCTCTACAGCGGCATTCAACGCATAGCTGCCGAGCGTTGGCCCGAGTGTTGCGTTAAATCCGCCGCGATAGGCTTTGCCAATGGCGGTACGGGCGGTTGATACGATTACTGCGTCACGCATGGTAATGGTTCCTTGAATTAAAAATTATACGAAAAACTGGCTGATCCATTCAGCCTGAAGTGCTGGTTTGTCTTCACCCTCAATCTCGACAGTGAACTCAAGCGTCTGCTGCCATTGGCCAGGGCGCTTTTCAACGAGTTCCAGAAGTTTGAAATGTCCGCGTACCCGCTTGCCCGAACGGACAGGGGCCAGAAAACGGGTTTTGTTGCCACCATAATTGACGCCCATTTTGACGCCTTCGATCTTGGGACAATCGGACTTCGCGCTGAGTACGGGAAAGAGCGACAGGGTCAAAAATCCATGCGCAATGGTGCCACCGAATGGTGTCATCTTTGCCATTTCTTCATTGATATGAATGAACTGGTGGTCACCGGTTGCATCTGCAAATTTGTTGATCATCTCCTGATCAACCAAAATCCATTCAGACGTGCCGAT
>CAZCXQ010000047.1:0-11877 GCA_964502655.1 uncultured Sphingorhabdus sp. | reverse complement strand
AGCCGGCCGCGTGGCGTGCCTCCCACGCTTTGCCGATTATCTCCGGCCCTATGCCCGCCGGGTCACCGACCGAAACGGCCAGTGGCAGTTCCAGTCGGCCAACCGACATCAGTTATATTCGATAACAGCGTCACGGCGCAAATCGCGCAGGTAAATCCGGGCGCGCTTGTTTACACGCTCTTCTTCCAGCCGTGACATGATTTCGTCGAAGCTTTCAGATGCAGCTTCCTGCGGGGCATCACGACCGCACAAGACGAAGACGCGAACGCCGTCTTGCAGCGAACCATAAGGCGGCGTCGACTGCCCAATCTGCAAATCCAGCATGACCTGCTGCAACGGTGCAGGAAGCTCACGGATTCTAATGCCGTCGCGGTTGACCACATCGGCACCCAGTTTGCGCGCCATTTCATCGGCCGCGCCACAGCCTGTGATTTGCTGCGTTTCTTCGCTAAATTGCTTTACCAGCGGCGCAACTTCAGCTTCCGCTGTGCCTTTTGGAAAGGTGATCGCGATCTGTTTTAAGCTGAGCATCGAATCGCGTGGATCGGACGTTGCGACCTGACGCTTGTCGATCAACAGCAAAATCGAAATCCCGCCGGGCGAGGCAACGGCCTGCACCTCGTTTGCGTTCATGTTAGCGGCGGCATTTGCGAGCGACTGCGGCAGTTGCGCCAATCCTAGCCAGCCAAGGTCACCACCGACCGACGCGGTTGAGGCTTCCGAAAACTGGCGCGCATATGCGACAAAGTTACCGCCCTGCCGCAGTTGGTCGATGATTTTCTTCGCATTCTCGGCGACCGCTGGCATCGTTTCCGGCGTTGCGGACAGGTAAATCTCGCCCAAACGGTATTCCGTCGTTCCCTTGGTTGCCTTGATACGCTCGATAATGGCATTCACTTCATCGTCGCTGACATTGGCCGACGGACGCACATTGCGCGACAACAGGCGGCTCCACGAAAGTTCGCCCTTAATCTGGCGCTTCAACGTCGCTACCGATGAACCGATAGAGATCAGATATTTTTCAACCTCATTCGCGGGCCGATTGAAATTCTGTTGCGCCACGCGATTGAAATACTGATTCACTTCAGCGTCTGTGACTTCAATCTCATTGGCTGCGGCTTCTTGGATTTGAAGCGTTTCATCAATCAGGTTGGTCAAAATCTGTGCGCGGAAACGCGCGAGTTCTTCAGGGGGCAGCTTGTTATCATTCGCAGCAATGATCAGTGCGAGGCGGTGATCAATATCCGTGCCTGTAATGATCTCGCCGTTCACCTGCGCCGTTGCACGGCGTACATTCGGGTCGTTTTTGCCAAATAGTTGCTGTCCATCTGGAATGGCCAATGTGGCTTCTGGTCCAGCATCATCGCCGACAGTTTGTGCGATCAGCGGTGTCAGCGCCGTTGCGGAAACGAGCATAGCGACGAGGGACAGGCGCTTGAATAACTTCATTGATTTAAATCCAGTACACAGACAGTTCGAGGGGACGGGTAACTAAGCACTGCTGAACAGCAGATGAGCAGTATCATCCTTCTCCGCGCATTTATTCCGGATGCTTTACACACCGAGATTGCGAAATGCCAGACGGAACAGAAAGCTGTTTCCACGCTGCGAATCTCCGACAGGCTGATAGTCGCGCCGCCACGTCAGACTTAACGACAAACAGTCATCATCATAGGAAACGCCAAGCCGGTGCCGGATAGGATCAAAGCCATCGGAAATGCTTGTCGGATCCTCCGCAGTGTCAGTCAAATCGACAATTGTTGAACCAAACACCGACCAATAACGTGCAACACGCACGCGGCCTGCCAAGCGAATTTCTTCACGGTCGGTGAGGTCTTCCAGGGTGGGGCCGATATTGCGATTGAGCTTCAGATAGCCCGCCTGAACATATGTACCGCGTGAACCGACCGTGGCGTCAACCTCGTTACGGCGTATCGACAAATTGTCTTTGTCTAGGCGGAAGCGGTGTGTGAGCTTAACCAAGTCTTTGAACCGAAATTCGGACCTGCCGACAATATCTGATGCTTTGTCAGATAGCCCCGTTCCATCAGGGAAAATCGACTCTCGATTGGACAGGCGGTAACTTTGACCCAGGCTTATGTCCGCGGTAAAGTCCGATTTACGCAATGCCCAGTCGAAGCCGTATGTAATGCGATAGTCATCTTCAAATCGATCATAACCTGGGAAACGGTTCAGCGCGAACAGGTTGCTGTCTTCTAAATCCACGGCGCGCGAATCTTCATTTGGAATATTCAAATTGGAAATCGACGGTGCCGCGACCATTTGGACGCGCGGCGTAAAAATCTGTGTGCCGCCAAGCGCTTTGCCGACAAAAGGCCATTTAATATCCGCGGCAGTGGCGAAAATGGCGCGGCGCTGCCATCCGGAATCGCCGCGGTAAATCGGGGTCAATGTGCTGGCGTTCTCGTCGCTATGGTACATATCCCCGCGCGCGAGCATGGTGAATGTCAGTTCTTGCCCAAGCCCGGTGAGGGTGCGCAGGTCCCATTTGGCGGCCGCAAATGCACGCTGCGTGTCCTGACCCTCGGTCCGGCCGATGGCCAAGCTGTTTGCCTGAAGCTGAATTGTACCACCGACAACGGGCGCATCCATGCGCAGGCGGTAATCAATTTCGGGCAGCGCGATCGGCGCTAGACCTTGGCGATCACCGGTGCGCAAGGTCTGGACTGCCCAGCCTGCGAGCGAGAAGTAGGTGTTGCTATCAATCCGTTCGGCGGCAAAGGTAGAGCGGAGCCTGTCATCCCGGCTGATGTCATAACGCCGCAAAAACGTGCGGTCCGACGCATAACGGCCCGATGCCGAAATAGACCAATTTGGGTCGAGCTGGAACTTGCCTGCGCCTTCGAGATAGCCCCGGAAAACATCTGCGCCGACAGGTGTCGACGTGCCGCTTGTATTGATACGATTACTATAGGTTCCGTATGCGCTCAGTTCGATAGCGCCATTTTTTTCGAGCGTCCGGAAATTTAATCTGCCCAAGGGTGCTGCGCCGGTAAAAGCGGTTATCGCTGCAGTCGCATCCCGATTTTCGGATATGCGCCAGTAATAGGATTGCTCAAGCTCAGCGCCGTTATTTCGCGAAAAGCCGATGCTGGGCACAAGAAAGCCGCTGCCAGCTTTGGCATCTACCGGGTGCGACAGAAATGGCAAAGGAATGACCGGCAGGCCAAACAGTTCGATCCGCGCGCCATTGTAAACGACGCGTTTTTTGCTGGGGTCATAGACGACCTTAACCGCTTTGACTTCCCAGCTCGGTTTTTTGGGACAGCCGTCAGCGTCTATTACTTTGCACGCCGTATATGCCGCATAATCAAGCGCATAGATGCCATCTTTGCGTGCGCCGCGTTTGGCGGCTAGCCGGCTTTCGTCCGCCAAAACGACAAGCAGATTGTCGATGACGCCGTCTTTCAGTGCGTCGGTGAGTTCAATTTTGTCACCATACGCAACGTCGCCCTCTGGGCCTATCGCGCGTATGGCGCCTTCAGCGAAAACCCTCCCGCTTTTGCGGTCCCAGATGATATTGTCGGCGCGCACCGTATAGCCGTCGCGACTGACAATTACGTCGCCTTTTGCGGTGACGGTTTCTGTGTTGGAGTCATATTCGACAACAGCAGCAGAGAAATCGATTTGGTCGCTGGCCTTTTGAGCGGCTGCTGCTGGGGGTTCCGTTTGGGCAAGTGCCACAGATGACACAGACCCGCATCCGATAAAAATCGGAGCAAGCCAAAAGCGGGTTAAAAAGGTGCGTGTGGCGGGGATGTTCATAAAAACCGTGCAGTCCTTTATCGCCGCTATCGCATTGGGTCCACCCATCATCCCATTTAACGCTGTATTTGCGATTAACAGTGGGAATTCATCCCCTATCTTTTGCTTTAATCCAAGGGTGAATTAGGCCTATAGACCTGTAAACCCGTTATCCGCAAAAAAGGCATATCATTTCCATGAAGATCAATTTTTCCGATGCACGCCCTCAAGATGCTGACGTTCTCGCGTTCATCGTAACGAAAACTACCTTCGCCGACTTCACATTTCCTTTGGAAAATAGCGACATCGTGCACGCGACCGCAAAATTGGCGCGTTTCGAAGGTGCGGCAGGGCAAAGTTTCCTGCTCATCAACGAAGAGGGCGGGAAGCTTGTTCGGATCATTTTGGTTGGTGTCGCGGACGGTGAAGCCGGCGATTATCAAAAGGCGGGCGGCGAAATTGTTGCCAAGGTTCAGACATCTGGGGCCAAACATATTGCCATTCATGGCGCCAACCTGAGCGCGAAAGCGGCCGCAGAAGCGGCTTATGGTGCAACATTGCGTAACTGGCGCATGGACAAGTACCGCACCAAATTGGCGGAAACATCAAAGCCGACAGTTGAAACATTGACGGTCGCAAGCGCGCCTGCAGACGCAAGCGCCCTGTGGCCGAGCTATCATGCGATTGCGGAAGGCGTTGCGTTGACCAAGGAACTGGTCACCGAACCTGCCAATATCATTTATCCAGAAAGCTTTGTTGAACGCTGTAAGCATCTTGCGGAGCTGGGCGTCGAAATCAGCGTGCTGGATGACAAAGACATGGCTGCGCTCGGAATGGGCGCGCTGCTTGGCGTCGCGCAAGGCTCACGTCGTCCGGCCCGTTTGCTGGTGATGAAGTGGGACGGTACCGGCGGTTCGCAAGAACGTCCCGTTGCCTTGGTCGGCAAGGGCGTAACCTTTGATACTGGCGGCATTTCCATCAAGCCAGCGGCTGGCATGGAAGATATGAAGTGGGATATGGGCGGCGCTGGTGCCGTCGCAGGCGCGATGAAGGCGCTCGCTGGACGTAAAGCAAAGGCGTATGTTGTCGGCGTCTGTGGCCTTGTCGAGAACATGCCTGACGGCAACGCACAACGCCCCGGCGACATTGTGACATCGATGTCGGGCCAAACCATTGAGGTGCTGAATACCGACGCAGAAGGTCGTCTGGTGCTGTGTGATGCGCTGCATTGGGTTCAGGAAAATTATAACCCCGAATATATTGTCGATCTCGCAACATTGACCGGCGCGATTATCGTATCGCTGGGCAGTGAATATGCTGGCCTGTTCTCGAACAGCGATGAACTGGCCGATAAGTTGACCGCTGCGGGTAAGGCATCGGGCGACCCGCTGTGGCGCTTCCCGCTTTCGAAGGCTTATGACAAAATGATCGACAGCCCGATTGCCGACATGAAGAATATCGGCGGCAAGGGCGCTGGTTCCATCACCGCCGCACAATTCCTTGGTCGTTTCATCAAGGACGGCGTGAAATGGGCGCATTTGGACATCGCCGGGACCGTATGGGCCGATAAGGCGGGGCCGGTGTGGGATAAAGGCGCAACGGGCTTTGGCGTGCGTTTGCTTGACCGGTTTGTCGCAGACAACTTCGAAGGTTGATGTTGCCGCGACATGCAGGTCGATTTTTATCAACTCACACGCGATCCTGCTGAAAAAGTTCTGCCTGCCATTGCCCAACGAATCTTGGACAATAAAGGGCGATTGCTGATTATCAGTGATGATGCGGGCCAACTGGATGCGATCTCTGCAGCGTTGTGGACCGCAAGGGCGGACAGCTTTTTAGCGCACGCAAAATCGGGGGAGGGCGATGATGCACTTCAACCGATATTGTTGTCGCATCATACCGATGCACCAAATGGCGCCAAATTTGTTGCGCTGGCCGACGGCAATTGGCGTGCGGTGACCGAGGATTTTGAGCGGGTTTTTTATCTTTTTCCGCCGGAACAGACCGACAATGCGCGATCCGCATGGCGCACATTGGGTGATGGGGTAGAGCGCCGCTATTGGAAACAGGACGGCGGCAAATGGGTCCAAGGCCCATAAAGCTTGCACTCAACGTGCAGCGACGTTAGATGCGCGCCAAATTCCCCCTACACATATGGAGCTTGTCATGTCGGTTACCCGCACTTTTTCGATCATTAAGCCTGACGCAACGCGTCGCAACCTGACTGGTTCAGTCACCAAGATGCTTGAAGAAGCCGGCCTGCGCGTCGTTGCTTCAAAGCGTATCCACATGACCCGCGAACAGGCCGAAGGCTTCTACGCGGTGCACCGCGAGCGTCCGTTCTTTGGCGAACTCGTCGATTTCATGATCAGCGGCCCAGTCGTCGTTCAGGTTCTTGAAGGCGAAAACGCCATGCAGCGTAACCGCGACATCATGGGCGCGACAAACCCTGCCAATGCTGAACCCGGCACGATCCGTAAGGAACTGGCCGAGAGCATCGAAGCGAACAGCGTCCACGGTTCGGACAGCGAAGAAAACGCAGCGATTGAAATCGCTTACTTCTTCAAGCCAGAAGAGATTGTTGGGTAATTCATACTCGAAAAGGCGATTTTTCCCATAAATCGTCGAGCACTTGCAGTGTATCTTCACTGATCCGTTCGGCAGGCGGCCAGGGGCCGTCTGCCGATATGGCGCGAAAAGCTTTGTCGCGTGCCGCTTCTGAAGGCCAAAGCGCGATGGCCACAAGTTCGTCATTGGCGCCGCGACCAAGGCATGAGCCAAAAGATCCATGCTCCGAACCTTGTCGTGTTACCTCGCGCCAACGTTCTCGAAAATTTGCCTGATGCTCAGTCGCCACCCGCCACCGATAAATGGCAATAAATCCGGTACTCGCGTCAGAATTCATTGGCTACATCCATAAGCTTGGTCAGCTTCTTCGGTGCTACTGCGCGCCAGCTTTTGGCGATCCATTCGCCGATATGGTCCCAATCGGTATCGCCTAAGTCGAGCCGTATGCCCACCCAGCCATCGCCGAAATAAGCGGGGCGATAGTAACGCTCGGCGTCGCTATCGATCAGCATGGCCTGTTCTTCGACGCCGCTAATTTTGACCAAAAGCGCGATTTTTCCGTCGCCATGATGGTCGATGGAAACATATGCGAATTTCTTGCCGCCGACGATGCCAAAGCATGGCATCCCGTGCGACACCACTTCATCGGCCTCTGGCTGGGCCAGCGCGATTTCGCGCACTTTTGATGTCAGATAATCCGGGTTCGATGTCCGCGAAACATAGTCGGCCAGCGTCTTGGGGTATAATTGATATTCCGCCATTTTTACGCGATCGGCAAGTGTATCGGCGGTGTCATTTGGCAAAATCGCCACTTCGATTTGGCCAAGCACGGGGCCATCGTCCAGTTCCGCCGTGACCAAATGCACGCTGGTTCCGGCTACTGTGTCCTTGGCCTCTATGGCGCGTTGATGGGTGTGCAGCCCTTTATACTTTGGCAGTAAAGACGGATGGATATTGAGCATGCGTCCGTCCCATTTTGCCACAAATGCCGTGGACAATATCCGCATATATCCAGCCAAAGCGACATAAGTGGCGCCGGCCGCGACGATTGCGTCATGCATGACCGCATCATGCGCGGCACGGTCAAGGCCGATATGGGAATTTATGAAGGTCGGGATGCCTTCTGCTGAAGCGATTTTGAGGCCGTCAGCATCTGGATTGTTGCTGGCTACCAGAACAATTTCATAGGGGCAGCTTGGCAGTTTGGCAGCGTATAACAAGGCAGCCATATTCGTGCCCGCGCCGGAGATGAGGACGGCGACTTTGGCTTTCATGCCATTACCTCAATACCGTCATGCTGAACTTGTTTCAGCATCCATCGTGCCAAATCAACCGGAGCCATTTTGACACATAGACCCTGAAACAAGTTCAGGGTGACGGAAGGGTTGTCAGCCATGATGCGTCGCGGTCCAATCGGCTTTGGCGCTCCAGGTTTCGATGCTGCCGGTAACCGTGCAACCTTTTTCACCGGACGCAATATGTCCAATGCGGAACACTGTTTCCCCAGCTGCCTCAAGCGCGGCGGTTACGCCCGCGACGTCGGTTTCAGCCACAACCACCGCCATGCCGATGCCGCAGTTGAATGTGCGGGCCATTTCCTCTGGCTCGATATGACCTTGCGCTTGCAAGAATGCCATCAAGCGCGGTTGTTGCCATGCGTCTGCATCGACATGTGCGTGCAAACCGTCCGGCAGGATACGCGGGATATTCTCAAGCAAGCCACCGCCCGTAATATGCGCCATTGCGTGGATTTTGCCGGTGCGGACCATCGGCAGCAGCGATTTTACGTAGATGCGGGTCGGCGCCATGAGTGCGTCGATAAGAATGACATTCTGGTCAAAAATGGCCGGACGGTCGAGTTTCCAGCCCTTGTCTGCGGCAAGCCGCCGAACAAGCGAGAAACCGTTGGAATGCACGCCTGATGATGCAAGGCCCAGAATGACGTCGCCCGCCGCGACCTTATCTGCCGTCAGCACCTGGTCTCGCTCCACCGCGCCGACGCAGAAACCGGCAAGGTCATAGTCGCCTTCGGAATACATGCCCGGCATTTCCGCGGTCTCGCCGCCAATCAGCGCGCAGCCGGCTTGCTTGCAGCCTTCGGCGATGCTCGCGACAACAGAGGTGGCCACCGCGTTGTCGAGTTTGCCGGTGGCATAATAATCAAGGAAGAAAAGCGGCTCTGCGCCTTGCACGATCAAGTCATTGGCGCACATGGCGACAAGGTCAATGCCGACGCCTTCATGGCGACCGGATTCGATGGCCAGTTTCAGCTTCGTTCCAACACCGTCATTTGCGGCCACCAGAAGTGGATCATTAAAGCCCGCTGCCTTAAGGTCGAAAAACCCGCCAAAACCGCCAAGATCGGCATCCGCGCCAGCGCGCCGGGTCGATTTCGCCAGCGGCGCAATCGCGCGCACGAGTGCGTTACCGGTTTCGATGGAAACACCCGCCTTGGCGTAGGTGTAAGATTCGGGCTTCTGTTCTTTTGCGTCCATTTGTCGCCGTTAGCGAGAACAGGGTTGGAATTCCACGTCTATGTCGCCTAAAGGTGCGTTAATGACAAATTCTCGCGGAAAATGGTTTCAGATTGCGGCGATTGGCTTGCCTTTGGCGCTGATCGGTGGCGGAATCGTTGCCGCGCAAATCGAAGGTCCAAAGCGCGGCATTGCGCCAATCGCAAGCGCTGGTGATTTTGAAGTGACCGGTGTCTCTGTGAATGTCGTCGGCAACAACGCATTTGATGCCCGGCAAAAGGGTTGGGAACAGGCGCAGCGGATTGCCTGGTCGGCGTTGTGGCGCAAAACCCATGGAACGGTTGGCGCTGGCCTATCCGATTCGACGTTGGACGGCATCGTCGCCGCAATCGTCGTGGAGCAAGAGCAGATTGGTCCACGCCGTTATGTTGCAAAGCTTGGCGTATTGTTTGACCGCGCCCGTGCTGGCCAATTGCTGGGCGTCAGCGGCGTGGCGCGCCGTTCTGCGCCGTTATTATTGTTGCCCGTTACCTATTCGGCAGGTGCGCCGACGGTATTTGAACAGCGCACATCATGGCAGCGCAGCTGGGCCAAATATCGCACCGCTGACAGCACGATAGATTATGTGCGTCCAAGCGGGGCAGGCGGCGAATCGTTGTTGCTGAACGCGGGCCAGAAAGACCGTCGCAGCCGCATTTGGTGGCGCACAATCCTCGACCAGTTCGGTGCTGCTGACGTGATCATCCCTATCGCGCGTATCGAACGGCAATGGCCCGGCGGTCCGATCATTGGACGGTTTTCTGCGCGATACGGACCGGATAACAAATATCTTGGTTCGTTCACCCTGCGTGTTGCCAACAGTGCTGGCATTCCGGGCATGATGGATCAGGCCGTGATTAAGATGGACCAACTGTTCCAATCCGCGCTCGCCTCTGGCCGATTGCGGGCAGATGCCTCGCTTGTCCTTGAACCCGAAGTGGTCGAGGAAGAGGAATTGGAAGGCGAAGTGGAAGACCTGTCGGCTGTCGATGGGGCAGAGCCTGCGCGCCAGTCTTTGGATGATGTGGTAAAGTCGGTGTTGCAAGAAGCAGAACCTGCGCGCAATTCTGGCGCGCCAACACCGCCGTCACCACGGCCATGAGCGCCAGCATCTGACATTATGCGCCAAATTGCTTTGCCATTGGACGAACTGCGCAGCGGCGCATCGTCCAGCCTGATCATTACGCAATCCAATGCGACCGCTTTTGCCGGGCTTTCAAGCGCATCTGGCTGGGCCAAGCGCTGTGCCATTCTAACGGGGCCTGCGCGCTCGGGAAAATCGCTCATGGCGCGCTATTTTTCGGGGCAAAACGGCACAGTCATTGACGACGCAGAGGCTAGTCCGGCGGAAACCTTGTTTAACGCATGGAACCGGTCGCAGGAAAGCGGCGTCCCGTTATTGCTTATTTCGCGTTGGCAGCCTGCGGAATGGAATATTACGCTACCCGACCTGCAATCGCGTCTGGGCTCTGCATTGTTGCTCGACATTGGGCCGCCCGACGATGAAATGATTGAACAATTGATTCAAAAGCAGCTCGCGGATCGCGGCGCTGCAATCAGCATTGATGCTTTAAGCTACGTAAAGCGCCGGATTGAACGGAGCTATGGTGCCATCGAAAAATTTGCACGGTCCGCAAATGCACTGGCGCTGGCGGAAAACGCCCCGGTCAATCTCAGCTTGGTAAAGAAGGTTCTCGAAAGCTAATTCCAACCGAAGGCGTTGTAGATTGTGCTATTAGCGGACCATCTCTTCTTCTTGGGTGTGGGTCATTTTCAGTTTCCCGTTCACCACTGCGAACGCCAGCCTGCCTTCGACCAGATCAAGCGCATCGCGGCCGAACTGTTCAAACCGCCATCCAGTTAGGACTTCTAGGTCTTCGCGCTCACCCGCAGCCAACCGTTCCAGCTCTTCGGTCCGGACGAGCAGGCGCGGTGCGACATTGATTTCGCGCGAACGGATTTTGAGCAATAGCTTCAATAGGTCCGCGACCAATGATCCGTCTTTGCCGCCGCCGGGCGAGGATCTGCCGCGATCAGGCATATCATCGCGTGCCATGGGCTGGCTTGCTTCGATAACGGCGATCAACCGCGCGCCAATGTCATTGTCGCGCCAAGCAGGGGACAGTCCGCGCACCTTGGGCAAATCCGCCTGCGTCTTGGGCGGATGCGCGGCAATATCGGCCAGCGTTTCATCTTTCATGATGCGCCCGCGCGGGATATTCTTACGCTGCGCTTCCTTTTCGCGCCATGCCGCCATGGCTTGAAGCCGGCCCAAAACCTCGGGCTTGCGCGATTGCACCTTTATCCGGGACCACGCATTTTCTGGATCATTGCGATAGTTGGCCGCATCCGAAATGCGCTCCATT
Source organism: uncultured Sphingorhabdus sp. (assembly GCA_964502655.1). Lineage (GTDB taxonomy): Bacteria > Pseudomonadota > Alphaproteobacteria > Sphingomonadales > Sphingomonadaceae > Sphingorhabdus_B. Next base: position 665 of record CAZCXQ010000047.1, on the reverse strand, counting down.
TCATCATTCAGCCAGGCGCCACGGCCCGTGACCTTCAGCTTTTCGAGCATCAGTGGAAATATCGCTGATAAATGCGTGACGTCGGCAATGGCGTAATCGATTTGGCGTTTGTCGAGCGGACGGCGCGACCAATCTGTAAATCGCGCGCCTTTGTCGAGTTGAATGCCCATCCACAGATCGACCAGATTCGAATAACCGATTTGCTCACCTTGGCCCAGCGCCATGGCCGCGATTTGGGTGTCGAACATGGGGTAGGGCGTTTTGCCCGTCAGGTTGAAGAATATTTCAATGTCCTGCCCACCGGCATGAAAGACTTTGAGAACGTCGTCATTCGCGCACAAAAGATCGAGCATTGGCGTGAGGTCCAGCCCCTCGGCCTTTGGGTCAATCGCCGCCGCCTCATGCGTGTCCGCCAGTTGCACGAGGCAGAGGTCAGGGTAATAAGTGTTTTCCCGCATAAATTCGGTATCAACCGCAACAAATGGGGATTTTGCAAGCCGTGCGCACAATTCGGCGAGGCGTTTGCTGTCGGAGATGAGTGGATGAATCTGCATTGCGCATCGCCGTAGCACCCATTCCCGACTTGACAAAGTGCCGCTGCACGGTTGTTAGGCGGCCTTTCCACAGATTTTTTGAATTGAGTGAACAATGCACGCTTATCGCAC
>CAZCXQ010000046.1:0-12029 GCA_964502655.1 uncultured Sphingorhabdus sp. | reverse complement strand
CGTTGTACCTGCTGAACCAGCGCCCCGTCGTCGCCTGGTCCACCAGCGTGAACCATTCGATGCCGATGACAAAGCCGAGCGCCGCCGCCTGCTCGACATAGTTCCGGTAGGCAAGCCCGCGCTCCTGCTGCGTCCTCACCTCGCGTCCGCCGACGAGCCCGCTGTCCTTGGGCGAGGCCCAGAAAAACTCGCTGAGCATCATCGGCCTGCCGCCGGTCCATTCGTGGTAGCGTTTCAGCGCGGCCGCATCGACTCCGAAGGTGTAGTAGTTGTAGCTCACCACGTCGACATGCCCGCCCATGATCCGGCAGAGCTGCTCGTCCTCGATGGTGACCGGCTGCAGACGGCTGCCGATGAGCAGGTGATTCGCGTCATGCTGGCGGAAGACCTTCTCCACCTGCGCGAAGTAGGTTTCGAGGAAGGTGCCGACAAACGACTTCACATCCGCCTTCGCCGCATCCGTCGTCACTGCGAGCCCGCGATCGATCAAAGTCTCAAACGAGGCCGCCGTGGCCTGCCACGCCGTGTTGAAGGCCTCCACCGTGCCGTATTTCGCCTTCAAAGCGGCCACCAGTTCGCGTTTGCAGGCATGCGTGCCATCGAGTGAGGGAATCACACGCGGCAGCTCGTCATAGCGCGGCTCATTCACGATGAACCAACCGATCAGCATCGGGTCCTGTGTCCGCGTCGGCACCTCGCGGGCGATGTTCTCCGCGATCTTCGCCGCAGTGGCAGCATCAAACGGGTCCCACACTTCATGCGCTCCCGGAATGCGCTTCACGCCCTCCCACTCATTGATCGGCAGATGAGCCACATACGGAAAGGCGGCCTTCGGTGCCGGACTGAACGCACCGATGCTGTTGAAGCCCCATTTTCGGACCCGTTCGATCATCCGCGCGGCGTGCGACTCGTAGTCATGCGCCGCGCCAAACTTGCGGATCACGTTCGCGATGTAGAACGAAAAATGGTCCGCATTGCCCTCGCGGAAGGCGCTGGCGAACTCGCCCTCGTTTTTCGGCAGCCACTCATAAATGCCCTCGCGGCCCTTCACATAGGTGTAGTCGTCATTCGGAGCAAAACCGCAGACGCCGAGGTGGAAGAAGGCGTTGCCGTCCGGATCGACCAGCCAGGATTTGCCGTTCCGCTGCTCCACATGGAAAAAGCCGGTCTTTTTCAGACCCAGCTTTTCCCCGCTGCCCGGCAGGCCGCCAAAGCGGTCCAGCTCCGGGGTCTGGATGCCGGCGTAGTAGGCCTTGTCCGCCTCCACGTCGGCCTTCAGGTCTTCGGGCGACTTCAGCTTGTTCGGAAACACATCCTTCAGGCTCTGGCCAAACGGATCAATCAGCTTCGTCACGGACGCAAGATCCGAGGCCACCTGGATCTTGGCGGTCGAGCGATCCGGCATCCACGGCACGATGAACTGCCAGTGATACACCGCCCAGTTCCACTCGCGGTTGTCCGTGAGCTGCTGAAAGGCGAACTCCGGTGTCGTGAAAGCCAGGCTCTGCCCCTGCGCATTTTTGATCCAAAACGTCGTCCCATTCAAACTCGCGAGATGCGGCGGCGAGGCCTTCTCCGCCGGGAAGACCCCGTCCTTGTCGGCGATCCGCCAGGATCCGCCCTTCGCAAAGCCGATGTCGATCAGCGTCGTCATCTTCCACGATTTCACGTCGGCGGGCACGCTGCGAAAACTCACGCCCACCGCATCCTTTTCCACCGAGACGAGACACTCCGCGCCGTCCTGATACTTGACTGTCGCCTGCGTCCCGCCCGCCTTCACCTCAATGATCTTGTGCGCCGGCTCAAACTCCGGGTAGGTCAGCGTGAAACCGCCCAGGCTGCCGGCGGCGATCTCGACGCCGCTGTTCGTGGCCTTGAAGTCGGCGGCGAAGGTGGTGAGGCTCGTGAAAAGAATCAAAAAAAGGCGGCTCATGGGGTGTCCGACTCCTCGCATGGCCTTGATGAAGATGCACGCCATCAACACAAGAAAAGCACGGGCCGTGACGGCAGGTTCCAGCTCACGTTGAACCCATGAATTGCCTCGATCTGCTCCTTGGTGCCTTGGTGAGTTGCGTTGTCTTCGACTCAGGACTCAGGACTCAGGCGTGGGCGGCAGCGCCTTCAGCATCCGGTCAAAATCCGACTCAAACAGCCTGTCCTGCACGATGCGGTATTTCTCGAACTCGCTCTCTGCATGCGATTTGGCCAGTTCCGCCGTCACTCGGCCTGCATCTTGCAGAATCTCGCGATCCCAGAGCTGGAGGAAGCTGCTCAATCGCTTCTCCCAGTCTTCCATGGTCATCGGGATCTTCCGCATCGCCTGCATCTCCGCCATGTCGAGGTAGGCGGAGACGATCCGCTGCATCTGCCCCATTTCGAACTCGGAAAGGTAGTTCTTGGCAATCGACACGTCGTAGCGCTGGATTTTGCCCCTTGGCGCGGCTTCCCAGTTCATCAGGCCCATGTTCTTCTTCTGGTGGTCAGCCCGGTCCAAAATCACCTCCGCCGCCGTCTGGCCATGCACCGCGAAGTGCATCTTGTTCTGCACAGCGGCAAAGAAGCGCTTCGTCGCGGTGGCGGACGGATCATAGTCCAGCGCCGTGGCGTAGATGTCCGTGATCTTCTGGTAAAATTTCCTCTCGGAGAGCCTGATCTCACGGATCTTTTCGAGCTGCCGCTCAAAGAACTCATCGGTCAGGATGCCACCATGCTTGAGACGGTCCGAATCCATCGTCCACCCCTGGATGGTGTAGTCCTTGACGATCTGGTTGGCCCACTTGCGAAACTGCACTGCCCGCTCGTTCTCGATCTTGAACCCCACTGCGATGATCGCTTGCAGGCTGTAGTGTTTTGTCTGGTAGCTTTTGCCATCGGCGGCAGTTGTTAAGTATTGCTTAACCACTGCCGACTCCTCCAGTTCGTTGTCGCCAAAGATGCGCTTCAGATGCTGGTTGATGGCCGGGATGGAGACATCATAAAGCTCCGCCATCATTCTCTGAGTCAGCCAGACGTTCTCATCCTCGTAGCGCATCTCGACGCTGGACTCCGACCCGCCTCCCGCCGCCACAAAAGTGAGATATTCCGCCGCTGACGAGCGAACCGGGGAGGCCTCGGGCTTCTTTTGGGCGCGGCGGCGGGATGTGGATTTAACTTTGCTCATGGATTGGGGTGTCCAGTTTCTGATGGTGCGGGCAAATACCCTGGCTTTTCCAAAATCGGCACTATATGCGTGTGTGCCCACTCTCTATTCGGTAGAAATCAAGATAGGGCGCAGTCAGTGATAATTCAATCATTAGGCACAGCGCCTCCTTGCTGGGATCTATGTCTAGCCACCTTGTGTGACGGTGCATCAAAGGTGACAGCCTTGACGTGATGCACATGTATACTTTCCAAGTCTATGCGAAGTGTCGGAGAACGCATGTCTACATGATTGTCAAGGGTCTGACTCATGCCAAACAACCAATGAGAAGCGTGATTCAAGGACTCAGCCTGTTCTATAGGTGGCGGCACCTTTTCCCACACTGTGTAATCAGGGCAAAAGTCATCGCAGTCTCCCATCTCGAGTTGCACATCCACCTCGGTTCCTTGTGGCAGTTCAATCTCTTCGACTCTTGCTGCATGATGGAAAAGGACAACGTTCGCTGATGCTTGCCCCGTTTGAACTGATGGAAAGATCATTCCATCCAGCCGTGCTTCGTTGGCTAAGTAATCAGCCACAGCTTGTGTGGGCAGATATTCTGAGACCTCTTCGTGTGGCATGACAGGACGGGACATGAAACGGCCCAACATCTCCAGAAAGTTGCTCCGCTGCTTCTGCATAATCGTGGCAGGGTCGAAAATGCTTCCGCCGGCAAACACCGATCTCAAGGCGGTCACATCAAGGAGCCGCAAGGGGCGTATGATACTGAAAACGGCCAGGGCCACCTTGCTTCCGACAGGAGGGCGAACTTCAGAGAGTGCAGTGTCGGCGTCTCGTGCTCCGTAAAACACAGCGATACCGCGCGCATTCATCCTTCCTGTTCTGGCAGCCTCTGCTGGTGGGGTGCCAAGGTGTTTCCAGGGAGCTTCGAGAGCTTCTTTTAGCTTGTTGTCTTCGCCTGCGAAGGTTCGTGCTCGATAAAGGGCAGCGACTGGCATTCCAGGACCTATCGTCACCACCACTGGAGCACGCTTGGTGGTTCGGAGTTCGAAAACATCTTCGAAAATCTGATCGAGTATCAGTTTAGCCGATGGCGAGAAGAAACGGCTCTGTGTCTTAAGTCCGTGCTCGAAATTATTCCAAAGCATGAGGAACTCCCCGTGACCCGCATCCTTCTCGACGTAGTGAGAATCGTCTGAAAAGGGACATTCCTCTCCCATCTGAGCAAGGTCATGGTTATAGTGGCGGTTTTCGAGCACAGAGCGAATGTCTTCTGCTATTTCCTCGCTAGTGTCCGTGGCGTTGAGAATGGCCCACTTGGCCTCTTCCCCGTCACGATCCCATCCGACTTCACGCGACATCGCATACTCAAAGCCATCAGGTTCCGTGGCGGTGCGCTCATAGTGTTCTTCAAAGGCATGTTCAACGAGGTTTGCCACCTCCTCAATTGAGAGTGTGGAACACTCATCGTCGCAGTAGGAACAAAAACCAATGGCTCCTTTGATCCGAATAACGTTTTTGAGATAATCGTCTCCAACGCAACCGGGGCATATACGGTTACATTCATCGGAATCTGAGTCTAGTGAGCTCACAGGTATGACGAATAGATAATCTCTCTAAAGAAACGAATTCAACACCACCACGCCAAAGTAGTCCTGGCCGTGGTTGAGATCTTTGCTGCGGAGTTGCTGGCGAGTTGTTTCATGCTACGACAGGCTGTCATCTTTTTAGAGTTTGGGCAACGAGGCTTTCGGGGAACACGGCCCACTGCCGGGCGAGAGTTTGAGGCTATTGGCGCTCTGAAACCGTCTCCGAGCGCCGTATGCTGGGTTCTTCATGATGCGTTCATTTTTAGCCCTCTTCCTCGCTTTCACTGCGGCGCTGCCTGCCGCTGAGATCACTCTTACCGCGCCGCTGGATCATGCGGTGGTGCAGCGCAGCACGCCTGGCCGAGGGCTGGTGCGTATCGCGGGTGAACTTTCTGAGGAGGTGAAGGCGTCGGAGATTTCCATCGAGGCGAGGCAGGTGGATGGGCAGCGTGAGCTGGCATGGCAGCGCGTGGGTGGTTCGCTGGCGGGCCGAAAGTTCGCGGGCACGCTGGAGGCGATCGCGGGTGGTTGGTGGCGGCTGGAGGTGCGGGTGATGAGCGCTGGCAAGGAGCTCGCGAAAGGCAGCGTGGCGAACGTCGGCATCGGTGAGGTGTTTGTCATCGCCGGGCAGTCGAACTCGGCCAATCACGGCGAGGAAAAACAGGCGACGAAGACCCGGCGCGTGGCCACCTTCGATGGCAAAGCCTGGCGCATCGCGGACGATCCGCAGCCGGGCGCGAGCGGGGGTGGCGGCAGTTTCATCCCGTCTTTTGCGGATGCGGTGGTGGAAAAGGAAAACGTGCCCGTGGGCATCATCGCCTGCGGGATCGGAGCGACGAGTGTGCGCGAGTGGCTGCCGAAAGGCGCGACGTTTCCAAACCCGCCGACGCTGGTGAGCCGCGTGGAGCAGCTGCAAGACGGCCGGTGGGTCAGCAAGGGCGCCGCCTATGAGGCTTTCATCGCGCGGATGAAGTCCGCCGGGCCGCGTGGCTTCCGCGCCGTGCTCTGGCATCAGGGCGAGAGCGATGCGAACCAGAAAGCTGCGACCCGCACGTTGTCGGGCAAACTTTATCGTGAGCATTTGGAACGCATCATCCGCGACTCGCGGCGCGACATCGGCTGGGACGCCCCGTGGTTTGTGGCGCAGGCCAGTTATCATGTGCCTGGCGATGAAGGCAGCAACGACATTCGCGCCGCGCAGGCCTCGCTCTGGAAGGATGGCATTGCGCTCGAAGGCCCAGACAGCGATGCATTAAAAGGCAAACTCCGCGAACGCGATGGCCAGGGCGTGCACTTCAGCGGCGCGGGACTGCGTGAGCATGGCGCGAAGTGGGCGGAGAAAGTCATTCCCTGGCTGCAGCAGCAATGGATCGCGCCACGATCGGTAGGCGGCGGCACCGAGTGGAGTGATTATGTGCAACTGCCCGAGTGCCACAGCCTCAACTGGGTGAGCGCGAACGTGCAGACGAAGTCCACCACGGGCTGGAACGGCGTGCTTGATGAAGCGAAGTGGGGCACGCCTTCGCCGCAGCAGGCCGTGGCGCGGAACTGGGACTGGAAAATCAGCGACGCGCAATGGCGCGAGGCCGTGAAGCAAAAAGGCGAGGGCAAGCGCGAGGAGGTCGCGTTCGATCTTTGGCTGCCAGAGGGCATCGAGAGCGTGAAAGGCATCGTCGTCATGTCCGGCCACGGCAGCGGCGAGGGCCTGTTTCGCCGGGCGGATCTCCGTGAGCTCGCGAAGGAGCTGCATCTCGCGCTTTTCAAATTTGTCGGCAATCCGATGCAACGCGGCTTCTGGCCTCAAACCCTGCTTTTTGAGCATCTGCGGCGGTTCGCTGAAAAGAGCGGTCATCCGGAGCTGCAACACGCCCCGCTCTTTCTCTACGGCCACTCCAATGGCACGGGGTTTTCCGCCATCTTCACCTCGTTTGTGCCCGAGCGCGTGTGGGGGTGGGTTTCAATGCGTCCCGGCACCACGTTTCAAGTGTATCAGCCTGGCGCCGCGCAGGTGCCCGGTCTCGTCATTTTTGGTGAGGACGATGCGTTCCTCGCGCGGCCTTCCAGGGAGGAAAATCTCGCCGTGGTGCCCGCGCTGCGAAGAAATCATCGCGCCCTCTGGAACTTCGCCGTCGAGCCCAAGACCGGTCACGGCCCCGGCGACAAAACCTGGCCGCTCGTCTTTTCCTTCCTCCGTCACAGCTTCGCCGCCCGTCTGCCCGCCGAAGCCGATGCCCGAAAAGGCCCCGTGAAGCTGCTCACGCCCACTCTTGAAAGCGGTCACCTCGGCCAAAACTGGTCCGCCGTGAAGGGTGGCTACCAGGAACTGCCCACGGCACCCTTCGCCAGCTTCTCGGGTGACAAAGCGACGGCTTCGTGGCTCCTCAACGCGGCCTTCGCCCACGACTGGCAGGCATTTCAAAAGACCGGTGAGGTCAAACCATCGCGCTGAATGACATCGATAAACATCAAACTCACCGCCCTGCGGGCCGACCGCCCTACGAACACCCCCGGCAGGTCGATCTGCTATCCCACGCTGCCCGATGGCACCGTCCTCGCCATCTGGGCCCAAGTGAAAAGCACCTCCACCGAGCTGTATGGCGACATCCATTCCGCGCGGCTGAAGCTGTAGGTGGATGGCGCGTCTGAAGAGGCAGAACGACACGCCTCCTGAGTGTGTGAATCAGGAAAGCACATTTCTTTGCCTGACGTGGACAACTTTGGCGGGCGAGTGATATGGATTTTAGCTTACTTCTTTCGTTGTTTGTGAGGTGTCTGTATCCGCTCTAGACCAACCAGCCACAAACCAAAGACTTGCACCCGGATAGCGCCGTTGCCACGAGCTTCGATCTTTTGAGCAAGCTTGTTCAAGTGCGCGATCAATCCTGGAGCATCGAGAACCATTCCCGACGATGTCCTCCAAGCTTTCTTTTTGCCCGCAAAGGTCAGCAGTAGGCATCCAGACTTACAACTTTCGTGCCGAAGATACTGGCCCACGAGCTGATTCTTGAGAGCGCTTTCCAGTTTTCCCAACGACCAATTATTGTCAGCAATCTTGATCTCGATAGCTGTTTTGGTGCCATCGGCCAAAGAGCGTAGTCGAAAGTCAGGCCTCTTTGAATCTGCAACCTCGGGCTCACGATCAATGGTGTAGGCCCCGTGAGACATGGTCTGAAACTTTTGTGCCAAACATCGCTGCATCTCCGTCTCGTCACTGATCGTCTGGAGCGTCCTTCGGTCGGAGAAATCATCATGATCTAGATCGTGCTGTATGTCCTCTAGCCGATCCATCATCACTTGATGCATCGCATCTCTTCCAGTCGGTGGAAGGTCAAATTGATGATTGAGGTCCCCTATCTGGCCGACCTCCCACGCTTCAAATTCAGCATCTTTTGCAGCCCGTTCCCGAGCCAGGTGACGAAGTCGATCTGCGAAGTGGCTAAAAGCTCTTTCACCAGAGAGTTTAGTGATAATCTGGCGGGCTGTGGCACCAGGCGTTTCAAGCAAGGCCGATAGTAGGAAGCCTCGCCCGCGCTCTGCGTCGTCTCTTGTCCCCGGTGTAAAGACACCTTCGTGCTCTACGTCATCTCGGGGGCGCACTATGCGATAGGCGAAACGAACGAGCTTACCGAGAGCTCTCGCGCGAAGATCTGGGTCTTTAATGGGAAGACCCACCCCATCATGATCTCCGAATAAACTCGCGATGGCTTGAAGGCGCAATGAGTCAGACTTGGATGCTTTCTTTTTGCACCACTCTACCAGAATCTCGGGGGCTTCTTCAGGTGTGAACTGGAACACACCCCGCAACCAGAGAATTGGCATCGGGTTCGCTCCTCCGGCCATGAGTTGCTTGAGACAGAATCGGCCGACTTTTCTAGCGGAAGCCGTGCTGCAAACCTCGCTCAGGATGCCCAGAAGCTGGCTAAGGTTATGTTGCCAGTGGTTCTGATCATTTTTAACTGCAAAAGCCTTCTGCCGAACAAGGAACTCCTCAAGCCGCGGAGACAAAAGCTTCTTCAGGACTAGATCTGCGTGAGTCAGGTTCTGTAACGCAGACAAGTGTGAATTCTCTCCTCCACGAAGCAATTCAGCCTCCAAGGCGTCGCCCAGCTCCTGTTCTACTTCCGTAGGTCGAGTCTCTGCGAGTTCCTTCAAAAAGGGTGCGAATCGATTTAGCTCTACTGTGGAATACCGAGCTGCAAGTCTCGCTTCATCAGGAGTTAATGAAACTGTCCATCCCGGCGATTCTGATTCTGCCATAAGTCCGCAGAGACCGTAGATCCATATGTAGGGTGTGCTATTGCGCTCGCTCTCGATCCGCTCTGTCCAGAGTTTTGGCCGCACTGTTCGCCATTGCTTTATGAACGCTTGCTTAGCCATGTCCGCGACAGTCTTCCCAAAGATGCTAACCACAGCATTGTAGTTCCATACACCGTAAGAACTGCTGGAAGATTCATGTCCGTTCAACCATTGAAACATGTCAGCGATAGTTCCCAACGTCCGAACCTCTGTGAAATGTTGTTCGGCTGACCTCATGATGTCGTGTCGCCATTTCTCCCAACTTGCTATGCGCATCTTCTCTTTCGCGTCCCATTCTGCCTGACCCTGCTTTGCTTGGGCCTCGTGTCTACGGATAGACGCTGAATCCTTCGACTTGTTTGTTCGGGACTCAAGAATCGTGATCAAGTTATGCCGCTCTGAAAGCTCCTGACGCATAGCTAACAATTCACGAGGTTTGCGTCCCTGTATCGCCCAGAGGTCTATCCAAGCATGGACCGCTATTTCCTGATTCTTTGGCTCATCGTCTTTGAACAAGGCTGCTACAACCCAGGCTTTATCGCTCACTTTAACCGAGCCACACAGCGAGTGATGCATAGCATTCCAGAATCGATCCCAGGAGTCTTCGGCAGTTGCCACCGCATCCATGAGACGGACCTCAGACCAGAAAATTCTCTCGCGAATTTCATGTCGTTCACTAAACCACGAATACAGATTCTTGATTGAATCGTCACTCATCTCCCTTCCGCACAGGTGGTAGGCAACGGCGCACGAGTCCAGCAGTTCATCTCCTGGGTATCCTCCGCTCGCTTCAAGCTCTGCGAGACACAGCATGGCAAGTGCCGAGCAATAGTCATGATATCGGCTTGGAACGTCGTGCCAACTCACCCCAGGCTTGGCACCCTCCTGGATCAAATGGGTGAGCTTTTTTCGAACCGAGACGCGATCCCAGGCTTTCGACCCGTCAGACAAAATGCCCCGCAGTGCCCACTCGTATCCGTCGGAGTTTACTCTCAATCCACGACTCTCGTGACGCTGTAACAGCGTTATCAGTTCATGCTCGTTAAAAACAAACGGGAATAACTGAGGCAAAACCGCCGAGATTAGCTTTGCAGGCCAGAGCGCAGGGTTTGTCAGCATCTGTATCGCAATCGTTTTCAACCGTTGCGAGGCCCCACATGCAACCAAAGCCCGTGTCGCGCAGATTCGAAGATGCTGCTCTTCATTTTTATTACAGGCTGTTTTGAACGCGATGCCAACACCTGACGGAACAGGTCCCATCTCAATTAGGTCCAATAGCAGTTCACGAACTTCTCGGTTCTCAGGCTTTGATCCCCAACTGTCTTTTATCAACGCGCCGAGTTCAGGACTCGCTATCCGTCGAAGCTGATCGGAAGGGAGTCGAAATCCACGCCATCCGCCATCACCATATCTTCTCACAAAGGCGCTGATGAGCGACCGACGCTGCCCGAGACTGAGAGAGCCAGGATCGCCATGCATGATCAACGATTCAGGCGATCTCGAAACGAGTTCACGAAACACGTAAGCGTCCCAAAGCGACAACCACGCTGCGATGGGTGTCATCGAAGGGATTACAACCTTCTCGCCATATTTATCAGCAAATAATAGCCGAAAAAGGCTGCGAATGGACATGCCCCTCTCCCTCAATTTGTGAAGCCGACGAGCCGCAAGAAACTCCTGAATTGACTGGTGGTGAAAGCGCACCCGTCCGAGTGTTGCTGGATCAAAAATGGCACGCCTGAGCAGTGCTCCTGTGGAGTCCAAAGGCCAATCGCTCAGAACTCGCGAGGCGTCCAGGATAACCTCGTCCGAAGGTGCCGCGACATGGAAATCGGGAGGCTTGATCGAGCGTCGTCGAGTTAGCGCCATTGCCAGTGCCAGCCTCTCAGCCCCGTCTTCAGCTTGATCACCCGACAGCTTGCCAGCGTCAGCGCGCTCAGGTCTATCTTTCAACTTCACTTCGACGTTGAAGCTGTGTTGCTCCTGCTTGGTGCCTAGCTTGCCTTTTGACATCCAAACGGCTATCAATTCGATAAGGTCCAAAGGTCGTCTCGCGAACGACCAGGCATTCTGCTTTGTGATCTCCTGAACGAACGCATCAGCGTCCGCGACTCCACGCTGACGAGCAAACTCCCGGATATGACGGTCAGAAAGTGGGAGAAGTAGCACCGTGGTGATGCTTTGGTCTTGGTTCAGTGAAGAACCGCTTTTTCTTTTGCTCTCGTTGTGTTCGTGTCTACTTAGCGCCTGTCGAAACACCTCATCGGACGACCGTTCAGCAACCTCCTTTACTACTGGGACAGGGATCCATTCTCGCAGCTTTGCCTCGTCTATTTGCACGCGCCAGTCCGTCGGACGGCTTGATACAATGATGTGGGCACGATCAAGGCCTTGCGACAAGGCTCGGCTCAGATTGCGAAAAGCACTCTCCAAACTTCGTTAAGTCAACTTCAGTTCGTCCACGGAGTCGAGTAAGAACCAAGCCTCAGCAGATGCGCTTTCCCGCCAAGACTTCAGCCGTTCAATGTCTTCATGTTTCAAGAGGGCCTCGAAGTTAGCACCGGCCAGTTCCTCCAACCTGACATAGAAGGCGTGCTTCTTGTCTTCAACTAGCTTCTTAGTTATCTGCACCATCTCCTCAGTTTTACCCGAACCTGCCGACGCAAGAATCACAACCCGCTTTCGCGCGAGCAGATCGGACCAAGACAGCGATCGACTCCAGCCATCGTGTTCATTGTAAGCGGCGAGCATTTCCTCATCACCCAGCTCCTTTTCAGTGAACTGGTGAAAATGCCTGCCCAACTCGACATAATCTGATTGGCAGTCTGTGAATAAACTCTGGCTCATACCTCTTGTATGGCGAGAGCGCGTGTTTAATCAAACAGTCGTCGAACGTCCGGTGTCATCGCCACTGTCTATCAAGCATGGCAAAGTAGCGATATGCTCTTCTTTTGCTCTGTAGAAAAGACTTTTCATGTCGTTTTGATGAGCTAGACCACTGGGGA
>CAZCXQ010000045.1:0-12278 GCA_964502655.1 uncultured Sphingorhabdus sp. | reverse complement strand
ACCCGTCGACGTGTTATAGTCCGAAACGCGACCTGCGAAGTTGACCGACAATTCCTTCGCAAAGGGCATATCCTTCAACAATGGAACCTGGATTTCGCCATATGCTTCCTTGACGACAAATGCTGGCGGACGGAAGTCCTGCAATGCGTTCAAGAAGGTTGCGCCGCTTGATGTCAGTTCATCATAATCGACGCTTGCCTTTTCCTTACGATATTCGGCGCCAAATGCGAACGCGACGGGACCGCCGGGCAGCTCAAACAATTGCGAAAGGTCACCACCCACGAATGCAGATGCGACGAACTGACTTGCGAACTCGTCCGTGCGGCCTTCGGTGTTGATGAAGTCGAGTGCACGAGGATCAGCAACGTTCTGACCAAATACGTTAACCGGGATACAGGCTGTGTTTACGTTCGACACTGCGTTAACGCGGCAGATAACCCGCTGACCAGCAGAGTTAGTAACGAAGTTTGTGCCCGTAAAGGTCGATGGAGCCACAACCGCATCAACAGCAAGGTTGAAGCCGTCATAGTCGTTGCCGTCTTGCGTGAAGATTACGAGGTTGTTGGTGTTAAAACCAACAGCCTTAAACCGGCCATAGTTCACAGCGAGTTCGTAGTTCCAATCTTCGTTGAAGGTACCTTCGATACCAGCGACTGCACGATAGGTCTCACGGGTACCTTCAAAGCGACGACCACCCAGGTCGATGTTGAAGCGGTTGAGGCCGAATGTCCCGGTTGCCACGTTCGAGCAGAGGCCATTCTGTTGAAGTACAGTCAGGTTCTGCGCAGTCAGAAAGCCGTTGTTGCAACGGAATGCTGGACCACCGAGGGTCTGCGGCACGCCGGAGAAGAAGCTTGGCTGACCTTCGCCCGATACGTCGGTACGGACATATTTGGCTTCGATGAAGGGCTTGAAGGCATCCGATACGTCATAATGTGCCAACAGGTTGACAGCATAACGATCAACTTCGGCCAAAAGGCTTCCGGTGTTACGCAATGTTGAACCGAATCCACCTTGGGTGTTGCCTGAGCCTACGCCAGCAAAGTTCTGCGTTGGTGTATCAACAAACAGGTTACCGAAATCGTCAAAGCGCAAGAAGCGACCGCCGCTAAGGCTGCCTACCGTACCCGCGTCCGAAATCGTTCCGTTGCGGATGCCGCACAAGAAAGTGGTATCTGGAATGCCGTCAGTCGCGCTGAAGCCAACTTCGCCACCGGCAGAACCCTGAAGATCCGTCTGCTGGAACTGGCAACGGCCGCTGGCCGCGCCGCTCAAGCCATCGCGCTGGTTGAAGTACAATGGCTGCTGGCGGGTATACTCGCCCGAAACAGCGATGTTACCACGACCGTCTGCGAAGTTTTGACCAGCAAGTGCGCTTACAAAATATGTGCCACGGTCCCCCCGCGACGAGAGGCCACCTTGAGCACGCACAGCAATGCCATCATAGTCGCGTTTCATGATGAAGTTTACAACGCCGGCAACTGCGTCCGAACCGTAAATAGCCGAGTTGCCGCCGGTAACGATGTCGATACGCTCAACCAAATCTGTTGGGACTGTGTTGACGTCAAAACCGTTGTCGCCTGGCGTCGATGTAACGTGACGACGGCCATTGACCAGAACCAGCGTACGGTCGGTGCCAAGGCCGCGAAGATCGAGGAGGCTAAGGCCAGCGGTTCCAATAAAGCGGCTCGAGTTACCCGAACTGAACGTCGAGCGCAGCGAAGGCAGATCGTTCAGCGCGTCACCGAGCGAAAGCTCACCTGTCCCGGTGAGGTCTTCAACCGTAACCGATGTCAATGGAACCGCAGATTGAAGAGTTGGACGCGCGATACGCGAACCGGTAACGAGAATAGGTTGGGCGGCGTCGCCCTCTTCAACTTCCTCGGCTTCATCTTCCTGCGTGTTCGCTTCATCAGGTTGCGCTTCCTGCGCGTAAGATGGGACAGCACTAAACAGCGCGAGGCTGATAGCGGACCCTGCAATCAACAAACGTGACTTTTTCATCAAAAAGCTCCCCAGCTTAGTTGTTCATGTTCAATTAATGGTTCGGTAAAGCGCAGATGGAGAATATGTTCAATAGCTACGCTCGAAAAAGTCTGATTTTTGCGATATTGTTGCCAACGGGCCACATAGGGAAAACTGCGGTAATGCGGCGACCCTGCATCAAAATTTCACAAGGGTCGTTAGTCGCGAAATTATATAATATAGCCCGCGAAAAATGCGTAGTAATTGATGTAAAGTGCAAAAGATCGCCATTCTGAAACGATATTTGCATGCCTGCTGACCGCGTCCCTCCGCAAATCTGTGAAGTAGACTGCATACAAGGTTTTTTGTAATAAAATTGCGCAAAATGTCTAATCGCGCGCGATTTTCGGTTGAGACTCCGCCGATGTTGCAGTGCACCACAGCTTGGTGCTATCGGGCATTTATCATCCGTGAAAGGAACATGAATGGCACGTGCAGCCAGCAGAAATGGTGATGGCCCCATCATCATCAAAAAATACGCGAACCGGCGGCTCTACAACACGCATTCGTCCAAATATATTACGTTGGACTTTCTGGCGGAACTGACCCGTAAGGATATCGACTTCAAAGTTGTTGATGCCAAAACGAATGAGGACATTACCCATGGTGTGCTCACACAAATCATCATGGAAGAAGAAAATAGCGGGCAGCAGATGTTGCCCGTCGGCTTCCTGAAACAATTGATCGCCATGTATGGGGACTCGATGCAGGGCATGGTCCCGCAGTTTCTCGAAAGCTCCATGGACAATTTTCGCAAGAACCAAAAGCAAGTGCAGGATGCGATTGAAACCGCAATAACCTCGGGTCCTTTTGGGCATATTGCAAAACAGAATATCGAATTCATGCGTTCTGCACGTGAGGCGTTGCTTCCCAATCTTGGCGGTTTGACGGGTGGCAAGGCTGCGCAGACGGAGACAGTTGCGGATCTTAAGCGACAGATTGCGGAGTTGCAGGCGAAGCTCGATAAAATTGCGGCAGATTAATTCCGCGCCCATATTCACTATAAAGTAACAGGTAAGATTTTGATAAAACATGCTTTAAGCGTCACGCGCGCTCAAAATTTCGCGGGCTGGTATCAGGAAGTCATTTCGGAGGCCGATCTCGCAGAAGAATCGGGTGTCCGTGGATGCATGGTTATCCGGCCATGGGGCTATGGCATGTGGGAACGCATCCAAAAGCTGATGGATGCGCAAATCAAAGCCGCTGGCGTGGAAAATTGTTATTTCCCGTTGTTCATCCCCTTGTCGTTTTTTGAAAAGGAAGCCGACCATGTGGAGGGATTTGCGAAGGAAATGGCCGTTGTCACGCACCACCGCTTGATTGGTGATGGCAAAGGCAAGTTGATCCCGGATCCAGATTCCAAGTTAGAAGAGCCACTGGTTGTCCGCCCAACATCGGAAACCGTGATTGGTGCGGCGATGAGCCGCTGGGTGCAAAGCTGGCGTGATTTGCCGTTGATGGTCAATCAATGGGCCAATGTTGTGCGCTGGGAAATGCGCACGCGCATGTTCCTGCGCACCAGTGAGTTTCTTTGGCAGGAAGGGCACACCGCGCACGCCGATCGCGCCGATGCGATGCGGGAAACCATGCGCGCGCTTGAAATGTATCGTGCCTTCGCCGAAGGCCCGCTGGCCATGCCGGTGGTGGCTGGCGAAAAGCCAGAGAATGAACGCTTCCCGGGCGCCGTTGCAACATACAGCATCGAAGCGATGATGCAGGACGGCAAAGCGCTGCAGGCCGGTACGTCGCATTATTTGGGCACCGGTTTTGCCGAAGCATCGGGCATTAAGTATCAGGACAAGGACGGCAGCCAACAATTTGCGCACACCACCAGCTGGGGTGTTTCCACCCGGATGATTGGCGGCGTTATCATGACGCATGGCGATGATGATGGCTTGCGCTGTCCGCCGCAAATTGCCCCGCACCAAATCGTCATTATACCGATGTTGCGGGACAATGACGAAGACGAGGCCGTGTTGGAATATTGCCGCAGCCTCCGCCTCGAACTGCTCGCGTTGAGTGCTTTTGGCGAACCCTTGCGCGTATTGCTGGATACCAAAGCGGCGAAGGCATCGAACAAGCGTTGGTCTTGGGTCAAGAAGGGCGCGCCAATCATCGTTGAAGTGGGCCCACGCGACGTCGGCGAAGGCAAAGCGGCCGTTTTGCGCCGTGATCGCCTGTATAAGGACGACGGCAAACTTGCGACGGCATTTACCCCGCGTAGTGAATTTGTCGCGGCGGCCGCTGGCTTGCTTGAGGACATTCAGTCCACACTCTACACACAAGCAAAAGAGCGGCTTGATGCCAACATCCGCCGTGACGTCACTAACCTTGCCGCACATTTTGCCGGTGACGAGGCGAAGTTTGCTGGCTGGGTCGAGGTTCAGTGGGCACGTCCAACCGGCGCGGCACTCGATAAAATCGTTGAGCAGTTAAAGTCGCTCAAACTGACGATGCGGAATAGCCCAATTGATGCGGCTGCCGTCGACGGCGCATGCTTTTTTACAGGCGAACCTGCCGTGGAACGGATCCTTATTGGCCGAACATATTAAGGGTTTCGCACGAAGGCACAAAGACACGAAGAGGGTAGAATGGAAATTGAACATATCTGCTCTCTTGTTGTCGACGCGGCTTTCAAGCTTCACAAGGATATCGGCCCCGGTTTGCTTGAAAGCGCGTATGAGACAATTTTGGCAGCCAAGCTGGAGGACATGGGGTTGGGGGTTGACCGGCAAGTGCCGATCGACATCCAATATGACCAAGTTCATCTGCCTGCGGCATTTCGTGTCGATTTATTGGTCGAAAAACGCATAATAATTGAGATCAAATCGGTCGAAAAAACACTGCCGGTTCATGCGAAGCAAGTAATCACCTATCTTCGCCTGACCAATTTAACCCATGGGTTCGTTATCAATTTTGGCACCCCCATGTTCAAAGATGGAATAAAACGCTTGTTGAACGACCGACCTTCTTCTGTGTCTTCGTGTCTTCGTGCGAACCAAAATGGAAGTGGCTCATGACGACCAAGAAAGTCCAGTTTGAAGGTCTCCCGAGCCGCGAACAGATACTCGCCTTTATCCAATCGTCTAACGACCCTGCAGGAAAGCGAGAGATTGCGCGGGAATTCGGCTTGCGCGGGCATGAAAAGATCGCGCTGAAGGCGTTGTTGAAAGACATGACCGACGAAGGGCTGATCGACATGGCGCCGGGCCGTGCCTTTCACAAAATGGGTGGCGTGCCAAAAGTCACGGTGCTGAAAATCGTTGCGATTGACGGCAACCAACCTGTGGCCATTCCGGAGCATTGGGAAGCCGAAGGCATTCCGGCCCCCAAAATCCGGGTGATCGAGACCAAGGGCAAGCGCAACAGTGCGTTGGGCATTGGCGACCGCATTTTGGCGCGCACCGAAGAACGCGGCAATGGCTGGGCCGCGCATGTCATGAAGAAGCTCGCCAAGGGCAGCGAGCAGATATTGGGTGTTGTCGAGGGCGGCGAAAATGGCCGGTTCTGGCTGAAATCCGTCGATAAGAAATCACGGTTCGACACGCAGATCGGTGATGTTGGCGATGCAAAAGCTGGCGAGCTAGTGCTTGCTGAACTGACCGGGAATGCGCACAAAAAATCGGCGCGGGTAACGCAGGTTCTGGGCGATCCATTTGCGCCAAAAAGTTTCAGCCTCATTGCCATTCATAAATTCGGCATTCCGTTTGAGATGCCAGAAACCGTGGAGCGCGAAGCGGAGCGTGTACGCGAACTGCCCGTCACCGACGACCACCGCGAAGACCTGCGCCATCTGCCGATTATAGCCATTGATCCCCGCGATGCGCGCGATTTCGATGATGCGATTTGGGCAACGCCAAATGCGGATACGGGCGGATTTGACGCCATCGTCGCGATTGCCGACGTCAGCTATTATGTCCGTCCGGGCAGTGCGCTTGACCATGAGGCGTCTAAGCGCGGTAACAGTGTCTATTTCCCGGACTTGGTCGTACCTATGCTGCCGCACGCATTGTCATCGGACAAATGTTCGTTGCGGGCAGGGGAAGACCGCGCAGTGCTCGCTTGCCACCTTGCCATTGGCAAGACGGGCCAAGTGACGTCATGGCGTTTCACGCGCGCAGTGGCACGGATCGCCGCCAATATTCCCTATCCCGATGCGCAAGCGGCGATCGACGGGACGATGGAAAATCCATTGCTGGACACCGCGCTAAAGCCATTATGGGCATGTTGGCGTTTGCTGTCGAAGGCGCGTGCCAAGCGTGCGCCATTGGAACTGAACTTGCCTGAAAAGCGTATCACGCTGGATGAACAAGGCCGCGTGACGGGCGTTGCCGAACGTGAGCAGCTTGAAGCGCATCGTTTGGTCGAAGATTTCATGATCGCGGCCAATGTCGCGGCCGCCAAAGCTTTAGAGGCGAAGAAATCCTCGCTCATTTACCGCGCCCATGAACCGCCAAGCCGGGAAAAGCTGGTCGCCTTGAAGGAATATCTCAAAACCTTCGACATTGATTTTGCGCTGGGGCAGGTGGTTAAGCCAGAGACCTTCAACGGGATCTTGGCAAAGGTCATCGACGAAGAAATCCGCCCGCAAATTATGGAGGCCGTCCTCCGCAGCCAGACTCAGGCCTATTATGGCCCGACTAATGTTGGACATTTCGGCCTGTCCTTGGGCAGCTACGCGCATTTTACCTCACCCATTCGCCGTTATGCCGACCTAATCGTCCATCGCGCTTTGGTGAGCGCCTACGGCCTTGAAATGCCCAAGCCGAAGATCAAGGATGTCGAACCCATTACCGGCCTGACTGAGGCCGCGATTGCACGATTACCCGCGACCGCCGAAGCGATTAGCCGCACCGAACGTCGCGCAATGGAAGCCGAGCGCGAGACCACAGATCGCTATATCGCGGCATATCTATCAGCGCAGGTCGGGCAAGTGGTTCAGGCGCGCATCACCGGCGTTCAGAATTTCGGTTTTTTCGCGACAGTTGAAGGCATTGGCGGTGACGGCTTAGTTCCGGTCTCAACACTTGGAAAAGACTATTTCCATTATGATGAGGCGAGCCAAGTGCTCATCGGCGAAAAAACGCGGCAGGAATATCGCCCGGGCATGCGACTGGAACTCCGCTTGGCAGAGGCGAACCCTATTTCGGGATCGCTAAGGTTCGAATTGCCCGAGGGCGGCAGCTATGCGCCGGACCGGTTCAAGCATAAGGGGAAGCCAAAAGCCGGTAAGTATGACGCGGGCAAACGCGGACGTCCCGGCAACATTCGGCATCAGGGCAAGCGGCGCTAGCTCAATTCATCCAGCTGCGCATCGCTCAGCGAGCCGGGGATCACCATAACCGGGCAGGGCAGTGTCCCTGCATTAATACCGGTAAAGTGCGCAATAAGTGGCCCGGGTGCGCCCTGGGCCGCCGCACCGAGCACAAGCGCGGCGATACCGGGATGTTCCGCAAGCATGATTTTCACCACGTCAATGGCTTCACCCGACTTCACGGTAATTGCGGGACGAACACCCATTTCGTCAAAAATGGATCCTGCGGCAGCGGTCACAAGCTGTTCAGCCCGGTCGCGTGCTTCTTCTTCCATCGTCGCTTGCACACCGCCCCAGGCGACAAAATCAGACTGCTCAACGAGCGCGAGGATATGCACGGCCCCACCCGTTTTTGCGGCACGACGCGACGCAAACCGCAGCGCAAGCCGGGCTTCTTCGGTCTCATCAATGACAACCAGATATGTGCGCATGCGCTTCCTCCGGGCATGGTCCCCTACGGCCAGCCTTTATGAATTCGTATAGCCTGCGCGAAATTTGAATGCTTGGCAACCTTATCGCGCTTGACGCTCGGGAAAGCTTGGCTATGCGATTATTTCAAATTGCGACCAAAAAAGGCCAAACCCGATGTCTATCGAACTCAAAATGCCCGCACTTTCCCCAACCATGGAAGAAGGCACGCTTGCCAGATGGCTGGTGAAGGAAGGGGACACCGTTTCGTCAGGTGATTTGATCGCAGAGATCGAAACCGACAAGGCGACGATGGAATTCGAAGCGGTCGACGAGGGCGTGATTACACAGTTGCTCGTTGCCGAAGGCACGGACGGCGTAAAAGTCGGCACGGTCATTGCAATCATTCAGGGTGAAGATGACGGTGCGTCCGCCACACCAAAGCCTGCCGCGCCTGTCGCCGCGCAAGAAGCAAAGCCTGCTGTAGCGGCCGCTGCACCAGCGCCCGCGCCAGTCACCGCGCCCGTTGCCGCGCAAGCGCATTCCTCTGGCGACCGCATCAAGGCGAGTCCACTGGCAAAGCGCATCGCGGCGAATTCGGGCGTTGATCTTGCGGGTATTAGCGGAACTGGCCCCAATGGCCGCATTGTAAAGGCTGACGTTGAACGCAGCACTAAAAATACCGTCAGTGCTGAGCTTGTCGAAGCACGCCCCACAGCCGACAGCCGCCCTTCGACAGGCTCAGGGCTTACGGTGAATGGCGGCGATATCCCGCACGAAGTCGTCAAACTCTCCAACATGCGCAAGACCATTGCGCGCCGCCTGACCGAATCCAAGCAGCAGGTTCCGCACATCTACCTCACCGTCGACGTCCGCCTCGATGCTTTGCTTAAGCTGCGCGGTGAACTTAACGCGTCGCTGGAGCCACGCGGTATCAAGCTGTCGGTCAACGACATGCTGATCAAGGCGCTTGGCCTTGCGCTGATTCAGGTGCCAAAATGCAATGTCAGCTTCGCCGGCGACAATATGCTCCTGTACAGCCGCGCCGACATCAGCGTTGCGGTATCGGTGCCCACCGGCCTGATTACGCCCATCGTGACGGACGCTGCAAACAAGTCGCTGTCAAAAATCTCGACCGAAATTGCCGAACTTGCGGCCCGCGCGAAAGAAGGCAAGTTGCAACCCCATGAGTATCAGGGCGGTACCGCGTCCATCTCCAACATGGGCATGATGGGCATCAAGCAATTCGAAGCCGTCATCAACCCGCCACAAGCGATGATCATGGCGATCGGCGCAGGCGAAAAGCGGCCCTATATCGTCGATGACGCCCTCGCCATCGCCACAGTCATGTCGGCCACCGGCAGCTTCGACCACCGCGCCATCGACGGCGCAGACGGCGCGCAGTTGATGAAGGTGTTCAAGGAACTGGTCGAAAAGCCACTGGGCTTGGTGGCGTAATATGTCTGATTATGACCTCATCGTCCTCGGTTCTGGCCCCGGTGGCTATGTTGCGGCCATCCGCGCCGCGCAGCTTGGGCTGAAAGTCGCGATTGTCGAGCGGGAAAATCTTGGTGGCATATGCCTCAACTGGGGCTGTATCCCGACCAAGGCGTTGCTGCGTTCGGCGGAAATCTATCATTATATGCAGCATGCGGGCGATTATGGCCTGACGGCGGCGAATATCAGCGCGGATATTGACGCGGTGGTGAAGCGGTCACGCGGTGTGGCCAAGCAGCTTAATCAGGGCGTCACGCATCTGATGAAGAAGAACAAGATCACCGTCCATATGGGCGACGGCAAGCTGACTGCAGCCAACACACTGACGGTTACCAAAGATGGCAAGACCGAAGAGCTGACCGCGAAGAATATCATCCTCGCCACCGGCGCGCGCGCCCGCGACCTGCCATTTGCGCCTGCCGACGGAAAACGCATCTGGACCTATCGCCACGCGATGGTGCCGCCCGAAATGCCGAAAAAGCTGCTGGTCATCGGTTCCGGCGCAATCGGCATCGAATTTGCCAGCTTTTACAATGATATGGGCGCGGAAGTAACCGTCGTCGAAATGCTCGACCGGATCGTGCCCGTTGAGGACGCCGATGTTTCGACCTTCCTTGAAAAGGCGCTGAAAAAGCAGGGCATGACGATCATGACCGGGGCAGGGGTACAAGAGCTCAAGGCCAGCGCGACGGGGGTTTCTGCGAAGATCAAGGGCAAGGACGGCAAAGTTGTTGCGTCTGAATTCACCCACTGCATCGTCGCCATCGGCATTGTCCCCAACACCGAAAATATCGGGCTAGAGGCGCTTGGCGTCGAAATGGACCGCGGTTTCCTGAAAACCGATCCAATGTGCCGCACCAATGTACCTGGCCTGTGGGCCATCGGTGACATCACCGCGCCGCCATGGTTGGCGCACAAGGCCAGCCATGAAGGCGTTATTGCCGCTGAAGCGATTGCTGGCGGGCATCCGCACGCGATGGATCCCAAGAACATCCCCGGCTGCACCTATTGCCACCCGCAAGTCGCGAGCGTTGGCCTGACCGAAGCCAAGGCGAAAGAGGCCGGTTATGACGTCAAAGTCGGCAACTTCCCGTTCCTCGGCAACGGCAAAGCGATTGCACTGGGTGAGGCGGAAGGCTTCATCAAAACCGTGTTCGACGCCAAAACCGGAGAGCTACTGGGCGCGCATATGGTCGGCGCTGAAGTGACGGAGCTTATCCAAGGCTATACCATCGGCAAAACGGCGGAGTTGGTCGAGGCGGACTTCATGCACACCGTGTTCCCGCATCCGACATTGAGCGAGATGATGCACGAAAGCGTGCTCGGCGCTTATGGCAAGATGATACACATGTGATTTTGCCATTTCGTCTGTTTACGGCGGCGGTGGTTCTGTTCGTCCTTGTGGTCGCATTGGGTTTCGCTGTTACCGCAGGCCATTTCCGCGCATTTGACCTCGCCATTTCGCACGGACTCAATATGCAGCGCGGGGTTTCCCCTGATTGGCTAATCCTGCTTATGCAAGGCATCAGCTGGATTGGTGGCGGCGTTCAACGCTACATCATCGTCGCCGTTCTGACGTTCGCTTTGTGGCGTTGGTGGGGATGGGGCTCTGCGCTTGCCATGGGTGTAACGACGCTGATCGCGGCCCTGACGTCTGACGTCATGAAATATTTTTTCGCACGTGTGCGCCCTGATCTGGTCGCGCAGCTTGACCCTGTCACCAGCCCGGCATTCCCCAGCGGCCATTCCAACAACGCGGCAGTGGTCTACATCCTGTTCATCATGCTGGTGCCGCAGGCGCGGCATCCCCTTTGGCAGTTGGCCGCGGCGGCGATGATCTTGCTGACCGGGGTTTCGCGGATCATGCTTGGCGTCCATTGGCCGACCGATGTGCTTGGTGGATGGATGCTGGGTGCGTCCTTCGCGCTTATGGCGGGCGGCGTCATTGCCTATCGCCAGCATCAGCGACAGGGGCATTTTCCTTCGGTCCTCGCACCTTAATACCCACAGCTGCGCTTTTTGCTGTCCTACACGCGCCGAATTTGTCATGCATGTAGCTTAACAGTTTTTCGGGAGAAACGACCATGGGACATAGCCTCTACTTTCTGAGAAATGCTGGGGTTTTCGCGATAGCGTTGGCGGCCGTTTCGGCCCCTGCATCCGCGCAAAATACGGTTATCACTGCGGACAAGATGATCGACGTCCTTACGGGCAAGACCGTCGACCATCCCGCCGTCTTTGTTGGCGCCGATGGGCGTATCACCAGCATTGCCGACGCACGCACCGTCAAATGGGGCAGTGACGTCAAACATATCAACCTCAGCGGCAAAACGATATTGCCTGGCTTGATCGACATGCACGTCCATCTCGACGGTCCCGCCGATATTGGCGGCTATCGGGGATTGGAATTCACCGACAGCTTTTGGGGCATGACCGCCGTTGGATCGGCGCAAGCGATGCTGAAGGCCGGATTTACCACGGTTCGCAACGTTGGCGCGGGCAACCGCAACGACATCGGTTTGAAACAAGCCATTGAAAACGGCTACGCAACCGGGCCGCGCATTGTTCCGGCTGGCTACGCGCTTGGCGCGACTGGCGGGCATTGCGACTCCACATTCCTGCCACCCAGCCTGGAGAAATCCGGTAAGGAAGAGGGCATCGCCGACAGTGAAGACGAACTGCGTTACCAAGTGCGGCGTCAGCGCAAATATGGCGCAGAGGTTATCAAGGTTTGCGCAACGGGCGGTGTGTTTTCGCGCAATACCGAACCCGGCCAGCAGCAACTTTCTGAACGCGAACTTCGCGTGATCGCGGATGAGGCGCATCAATGGGGCCTTCGCGTTGCCGCGCACGCGCATGGCGGCGAGGGGATTAAGGCTGCGATCAAGGCGGGTATCGATACCATAGAACATGCCAGCCTTGTCGATGATGAAGGCATCAAGCTTGCAGCCGCGCGGCCGCGGCCGGTCTGGTTCTCGATGGATATCTTCAACACAGACTATACCCAGTCCGAAGGTGCCAAGAACGGCGTGCT
>CAZCXQ010000044.1:0-12587 GCA_964502655.1 uncultured Sphingorhabdus sp. | reverse complement strand
CTGTTGCTTGCGTTCACGTCACAGTTTTTCGGGCAAGGATGCCTGACTTATGCCTTGCCGCATTTTAGCCCGCTGGTGATCGGTTTGGCCTTGTTGTTTCAGCCTGCGCTGTCGGCTGCGGCTGGCTGGCTTGCCTTTGGTGAAACGCTGACCGCGATGGACTTTATCGGCAGCGCGCTGGTGATGATCGCGCTTGTGCTAGTGCGCAAGCAATAGACCTTTTCTTGAGGGCGCCGAACGCCTACATATTGTTCATGTCTAAATCACCGCTTCCTGCCGACCCGACGCTCGACGAAGTTCGTGCCGCCCTTGCCCCACTCATCGCGCGTAACGCGGGATTTGATGGCTGGTCTGATGCCGCTGTTTATGCGGCCGCTGATGAAGCGGGCGTCGACCGCGATGTCGCGAAACTTGCGTTCAAGGATAACGCTATCGACATGATTGATGCGTGGATCGACAGCATTGATTTGGAGCTTGCCCATCGTTTGACCGCCGAAAAACTTGCGGCGATGAAAATCCGTGACCGGATTACGGCATTGCTTTCAACGCGGCTGGAAATCATGGCGCCCGACCGCGAATCCCTGCGGCGCGCGATGGCGATCATGGCCATGCCGCAAAATTTGGTGCGTAGTGCAAAGATTGGCTGGCGATCTGCCGACCGGATGTGGCGTCTGGCTGGAGACACCGCGAGCGATTTCAACCATTATACGAAGCGCATGACGCTGTCTGCGGTGTATGCGAGCACGCTCAGCGTCTTCGTCAACGATGACAGCGACAATTTCGCCGATGCGCGGGCTTTCCTTGATCGGCGCATCGACAATGTGATGCAGTTTGAGAAAGTGAAGTTTCAGGCGAAGCAGCGTCAGGAATATGTGCCAAGCCTGTCCCGCTTCATCGGCCGCCTGCGCTATCCGGCGCGTTAACGCAGATCGCTATTGATGTTATTGCGAATCGGTTGCAAATAAGCGCCCGTGCAACTTGACCATCTTCCATTGAACCGCGCTGCGGTTATTCGGGCCATCAATTGGGATGTTTTGCCCGATCAGGAAGGACATCGTCTGCGTTCCCTTGGCTTTGAACCAGGCGTCACCATAGAAGCATTGCACAAAGGCATTTTGATATGGCGTGACCCGCTTGCCGTGCGTGTTGGCCGAATGACCGTGGCCTTGCGCACCAATGTTGCAGCGGCCATCGATTGCGAGCTTAAGACATGACGCAAATGCCACCCCTCGTTGCCCTTGTCGGGAACCCCAATGCCGGGAAAAGTGCGTTGTTCAATGCGCTGACCGGTGCGCGGCAGAAGATTGCAAATTATCCCGGCGTAACGGTTGAACGCAAATCGGGGCGGGCAACGTTTGACGACGGCCAACCCGTTGAAATGATCGACTTGCCGGGTGCGTATAGCCTTGATCCCGATAGCCTTGATGAAGCCGTCACCCGCGATGTGGTGTTGGGAAATCTGGAGGGCCATCGCCGTCCGGACGCGCTTGTGATCGTGCTGGATGCCGGCAATCTCGATAACCATTTGCGCTTTGCGCTCGAGCTGATTGCGCAGGGCCTGCCGACGGTGGTCGCGCTGAACATGGTTGATCTTGCCGAGCGTGATGGCTTGCAGCTTGACGCCGAAAAGCTCGCCCGCGCATTGGGTGTGCCCGTTGTTGAAACGGTGGCGGTACGTCGTCGTGGTCTGGCGCCGTTGATGGTGGAGCTTGAACGCACACTCAAAACGCCGCGGGCTTCTGTCGAGCCAGTTGCGGTATCGTTCGGCGCGAAGAATCAGCAGGCACGCGACATTGCACGTTCTGTGATTGTCAGCGAGACCGCTGGCCGCCAATGGACGCGCAGGCTCGATTCCGTATTGCTCCACCCAGTCGGCGGGGTAGTCATTCTGCTCGCTTTGTTGTTCCTTATGTTTCAGGCGGTGTACGGCTGGTCTGAGGCACCGATTGGTTGGATCGAAAGCGGCTTTGCCCTGTTAAGTGATGCGATTACGGGCGCGTTGCCGGATGGATTATTCCGGTCATTCTTGACCGACGGAGTCATTGCGGGCGTCGGATCGGTGGTCGTCTTCCTTCCGCAGATTTTGATCCTGTTTTTCTTCATTTTGGTGCTTGAGGCATCGGGTTATATGACGCGCGCTGCGTTCGTTATGGACCGGGTCATGGCGGCGGTTGGCCTTTCGGGGCACAGCTTCATTCCGCTTTTATCCTCCTTCGCCTGCGCGATTCCCGGAATCATGGCGACGCGCACGATCATGGATCAGAAGGAGCGGCTGGCGACTATATTGATTGCGCCGCTAATGACCTGCTCGGCACGGCTGCCGGTATATACGGTCATCATTGGGGCATTCATTCCTTCAAATACTGTTGGACCGGGCATCGGGCTGCAGGGCCTTGTTCTCTTTGGCCTGTATATCGCAGGCATATTGGGCGCGATGCTGGCGGCGGCCGTCATCCAACGTTTTGTTACGCAAAGCCGGACGAGCAGCTTCCTTATCGAAATGCCACGTTACCAATGGCCGCGCTTGCGTGATATTGCGCTGAACCTGTGGCAGCGGGCGTGGGTGTTTTTGCGCCGCGCGGGCACGATTATTTTTGCGGCGACTATCATATTGTGGGCGCTGTTAAGCTTTCCCAAAACACCCGTGGGCAGCGGCATTTCGCAAGTGGAATATTCGGTCGCTGGCCGCATTGCCGACGGGCTCGAACCGATTGTCCGGCCGATTGGTTTCAATCATGACATCGCGCTTGCGCTCATTCCCGCGATGGCTGCACGCGAAGTGGCCGTCTCCGCATTGGCGACGGTCTATGCCATTGATGCGGCAGATGAAGATGTGGCGGCGTCCAGTCTTGGTCCCAAGCTGGCGGCGGACTGGTCACTTGCGACAGCCTTGGCATTTCTGGCGTGGTTTGTCTTCGCGCCGCAGTGCATTTCCACCATTGCGGTGACGCGCCGTGAGACCAATGGCTGGAAATGGCCAATCTTCATGGTCACCTATCTTTTTGCGCTGGCATATGCCGCCGCTGGCATAACATATTGGACAGCGCGTTCCTTCGGCTTATAGCAAGCGAACAAGAACATTTGATTAGAGGGCAGGAACATGGCGGGAAGCGTCAATAAAGTTATCATCGTGGGCAATTTGGGCGCTGATCCCGAAGTCAAATCCTTCCAGAACGGTGGGCGCATTTGCAACTTGCGAATCGCGACGTCGGAAGACTGGAAAGACCGCACGACGGGCGAGAAAAAAGAACGCACCGAATGGCATAGCGTCGTGTTGAATTCCGACGGTCTTGTTGGCGTGGCCGAACGTTTCCTGAAAAAAGGCAGCAAGGTTTACATTGAAGGCCAATTGCGCACCCGCAAATGGCAGGATGCTTCGGGTAACGACCGTTACACAACCGAAGTGTCGGTTGCAGGCTTTGATGGCAAGCTGGTCATGCTGGATGGACCAAGGGGCGGATCAGGCGGCGGCGATGGCTGGAGCGGCGGCGCATCTGGCGGTGGTTCCTCGGGCGGATCGTCTGGCGGCAATAATTGGGGCGCCGGTGGCGGCGGCGGAAGTGCTTCCGGTTTTGGCGGCGGTGATTTCGACAATGATCTCGACGACGACGTACCGTTTTGATCGCTAGCCAGCGGCCAATAGCGATAACAGATTGAACAGGGGCCAAAATGAAAAAAGCAGTTTTGGCTCTTGTCCTGATTGGCGCGATTGCGGCCTATTTTATTTTTGATTTGGGCCAATATCTAAGCCTCGAGAATTTCAAAGCCAGTCAGGCAGACATTGTCGCGGCAAAGGATGCAAACCCGGCTTTGTATATCGCCGGGTTTTTCCTTCTCTATGTCGCGGTGACGGGATTATCGATTCCGGGCGCTGCGATCATGAGCTTGGTCGCCGGTGCCTTGTTTGGCGTTGTCGTTGGCACGCTGATTGTATCCTTTGCATCAACGATGGGCGCAACATTGGCGTTTCTCAGTTCGCGTTATTTGCTGCGCGATTGGGTGCAGGGCAAATTCGGCGAACGCTTGCGCGCGGTTGATGACGGACTTGAAAAAGACGGCGCATTTTATTTGTTCACGCTGCGTTTGATTCCGGTATTTCCGTTCTTCGTCATCAATCTGCTGATGGGTTTGACGCGGATTAAAACCGGCACATTCTTTTGGGTCAGCCAGATCGGTATGTTGCCCGCGACCATCGTGTTCGTGAATGCGGGCACCCAGATCAGCCGCATAGAAAGCACCGCCGGCTTGTTGTCGCCCACACTCATTGCCTCATTCGTGGCGCTGGCGTTCTTCCCCTGGGCGGCAAAGGGCATTGTAGCGGTGGTAAAGCGCAGCCGTGGTTAAACATTGGCAAAAGCCGAAGCGGTTTGACCGCAACCTCATTGTCATTGGTGCCGGATCGGCGGGCTTGGTCTCGGCCTACATCGCGGCAATGGTCAAAGCGAAAGTGACCTTGGTCGAAGCGCATGACATGGGCGGCGATTGCCTGAACACCGGATGTGTCCCGTCCAAGGCGCTGATCAAAAGCGCAAAGGTTGCGCATCAGGTTGCGGACTCGGCCCGCTTTGGCATTCAGGGCGGCGCGCCCGTGATTGACTTCCCTGCAGTCATGCGCCGCGTCCGCGATGTCATTACCGCGATTGAGCCACATGATAGCGTTGAACGCTTCACGGGTCTCGGCGTCGATTGCGTGAAGGGTTATGCGCGCTTCGTTGATCCGTGGACTATCGAAATTGACGGCGCACGCCAGTTAACCGCACAATCCTTCATCATCGCCACGGGCGCAGCGCCGTTCATCCCGCCGCTGCCGGGCGTGGAGGATAGCGGTTATCTGACGAGCGAGACTTTGTGGGATGCCATGGCGGACCGGCCAAATGCGCCCAACCGTCTGGTGATTTTGGGTGGCGGTCCCATTGGCTGCGAACTCGCACAGGCATTCCAGCGTTTGGGGTCAAAAGTGACCATCGTCGAAATGGCGGATCGGTTGCTGCTGAAAGAGGATGCCGATGCCGCTGCATTGGTGACCGCGCGATTGCAGGCGGAAGGTGTGACCATTCACACCGCCCACCGCGCACTGCGGTTCGAATCTGGAAAATCTCTGGTCGTTGAAGGGCCGCAGGGTGAAAAATCGATAGCTTATGATGACATCATCATCGCCGTCGGTCGCAAGCCGCGGGTGTCCGGCTTTGGTCTTGAAGAATTGGGGTTGGTTGTCGATGGCCAGCTTGAGAATGATGATTTTCTGCGCACGAATATGCCGCACATATATTGTGCAGGCGACGTTGCCGGACGCCAGCAGCTGACGCACGGCGGCAGTCATGAGGCATGGTATGCCAGCGTGAATGCACTGGCGCGGCCGTTCAAAAAATACCGAACCGATTACCGCGTCCTGCCGCGTGTCACCTATACCGAACCCGAATTGGCGAGCGTCGGCCTGACCGAGGCGGAGGCGCGCGCGCAAGGCCTGTCGTTCGATGTCACGCGCTACGACCTTGATGATCTCGACCGGGCGATTGCCGAAAGCGAAGCCCATGGCTTTGTCAAAATTCTGACCGCCAAAGGCAGTGACCGCATTTTAGGCGCAACGATCATTGGCCAGAATGCAGGCGAGATTCTCGCCGAAGTCACCTTCGCGATGAAGCATAAAATGGGGCTGCGCAAAATCCTTCAGACCATTCACCCCTACCCAACATGGGCTGAGGCCAACAAATATGCTGCGGGTCAGTTCGGGTTGGCGCGTAAGCCCGAAGCACTGCTGAAATGGGCCGAGCGTTGGTTCCGGTGGCAGCGAGGTTAGCCGAAGCTTTTTGCTGCGAACGCAACGCGCTGGACAACGGTCAGTATACACAAGGCCGCAAATATTAGCGCCAATGTCGGGAAAAATGCCGGGAACAGGCAGAACAGCACAAAGAACGCGATGGTTTCCCCGCCCTCCATCAACCCGGTGGAATAGATAAATGCTTTGGGGCCGTGGGCGCCGTCATCATCATTGCGCCGCGCGGCGATTGCGGCATATCCGAGAAAGCTCACTGCTGTCAGGGTGAAGCTCGCCACCAGTGCGAGCGCAGGCATTTGATTGTCCGCGCTTAGCATGCCGAACGCGACGGGGACCGAAACGTAGAACAGAAAGTCACACAGCGAATCCAAATATCCGCCAAAGTCCGTCGGCCCGTTGATTCGGGCAATCGCGCCATCAAGGCCGTCAAAAAGGCGATTCAGGACCATGCACATTAATGCGGCGGGATAATTCGCCTGCGTGATAAAAAACGCTGCGCCAAGGCCGATGGCAGCACCGGTGATGGTCAGCGCATTTGCCGAAAACCGCGCGGCTGCCAGCACGCGCGCTATCCGGAACAGCGCCGGGTCGACCAGTCGGCGCAGCGCCACATCAAACATGGCGCAGCACCATCATTTTTTCGCCAATAAGTCCTTCAGCCCAGCCAGCGCGCCCACTGGAGCGACGTCTTCTTCGCTTTTGACACCTGCAGCCTTCAAGATTTTCTCTGCCTCGGGGCTGCGCGGATAGGGATTGAGCGCGAGACCCATTGACTGGGCAACCGCCTCACCCAAATCAATGGTCTGGCCATCGTGGAACATCGTGTCGCAATCTTCGGGTGCGAGTTCGAGTTCCACTTCGCCATTTGATGTGGGTTCGGCAATAAATTGGATATGGATGGCCTCGTCCAACTTTGCAGGAACGGGATCATGCGTTGCGATGCAAAATTGTGCGAGACTGGCCGTAAAGCGTCCGGTTGCAATCACGGCGTCCGCTTCATGCTGCAACGATATTTCAGCCTCAAGATTGTCTAACGCCGCCAGATCAAACCGCGCCATCAGGCCATTGCGTGCTGCCTCATCCGCCGAAAGCCGAAGGTTGCGGCTGTGGTTTCCAACTTCAGAGATCTTGACGACATGGCTGAACTCGTTGGTGGTCACCACTTTGCTTCACCTTCAACGATCATATCGGGCAATTGCGCCCCCAATGCACGTTCGACATCCAACAAAGCTTGGCGGGTATGCGCAAGCGCGCCAGCTTCAGGGGCAACACCCCGGTAAATGTTGCGCACGATTGCTTCATCAAGCTCCGCCGTATCGGACAAAGCCGAGCGCAGCGCACCGAGGCGGCCGCCGACCGCGCTCATAATCTGGCCAATATGTTTGCCAACAATCATATCGCCGATGCCAACCTCACGCAGTTGCCCATCCATATCGTCGACAAACACTTCGGTAAGGCGCGCCATGTCGAGTGCGCAATCACCGCTGTCCTCAAGCCGCAGAAGAACCAGCGACAAGATAGAGGCAACCATATCGAAGCGTCCGTCAATGCTGTCCGGAACCTGACCTTCTATATACCAATGCGGCTCACGCGCTTTGGCCACGATCTGATTGTACAATGGAATCAGCTTAAGCTGGGGGTCGGGTTCCCCTTTCCCGAAAAGTCTTTTCAATAATGTCATTTTGACGCGTTTTCATCCTTACTCATCGGGCATTCATCTGGGATTGCATATTGATATTGCGCCTTAAGGATGCAATGGAAAAGGCCCAACTTTAGTGGATTAGCGGAGAAGTTTATGCGCGCGACGCAAATTGCAGGTTTTGCAGCATTATTGGCCGCTATGACATTGGCGTCTGGCTGCACTCGCCTTCGTTCGCATCAGGGCTATATTGGTGACCAGACCTTGCTGAACGCTATCCAGCCCGGCGTAGATAACAAGGAATCGGTTCAGGCATCGCTTGGCCGCCCGACATTTGTGGGTCAGTTCGATCAAAACGACTGGTATTATTATTCACGCGACGCAAAGCAGCTGGCGTTCTCGCAGCCTAAGGCAGACTCGCAATATGTGCTGAAAGTCCGGTTTGACCCTGCCGGAAATGTCGCCTCGGTCACGCAAACGGGCAAAGAACTCATTTCAAAAATCAGCCCTGAAGGCGACAAAACGCCAACACTTGGCCGCAACACCAGCTTCTTTGAAGAAATCTTCGGCAATATCGGTTCTGTCGGCGCAGGCACTGGCCAAGGCGCGACGCCGAACAGCCCGAACTAATTCTGACGTAACGTCACGATATTGGAAACGGCGGGGACCATCGCCCCCGCTTTCCTGTCGCTTATTCGGTGACACCTGCCGCAGCAAGTACGGCCAAGGTCACCAAGTCGCTGGTGCTTGATGCCATAGTGGCCACCTGCACCTGACGTTCGATACCCAGCAGCATGGGTCCGATGACTTGGTCCCCGCCCAATTCGCGCAACAGCTTTGCCGACAGGTTTGCCGATTGCAGACCCGGCATGACAAGCACGTTGGCTGGCCCGGACAAACGGCAGAACGGATAGTTTTTCATCAACGCTGCGTTGAGCGCAACATCCGGCGGCATGTCGCCTTCATATTCGAAGTCGGGACGGCGGGCATCCAATATGGCAACGGCATCGCGGATGTTATTGAGCCAGTTTCCGGCCGGATTGCCGAAGGTTGAGAATGACAGGAACGCCACGCGTGGAACATGGCCCATGCGGCGGGCAACGCCAGCGGTTTTCTCGGCAATATGGGCAAGTTCTTCAGCTGTCGGGCGTTCGTTCACCGTGGTGTCGGCGATAAACACCGTATGTGTTTTACCGACCATCACGTGAATGCCAAACGGTGTCGCACCCTTCTTGGCATCAAGCACCCGGCGCAACTCGCGCAGGGTTTGTCCAAAGGTACGTGTGACGCCCGTGATCATCGCGTCGGCTTGGTCCATCTGCAGCAGCAGTGCGCCAAAGATGTTGCGGTCGCGGTTGACCATCCGCTGAATATCGCGGCGCAGATACCCGCGGCGCTGCAAGCGGCCATATAACCGGTCGACCATTTTCTCGACCAGTGGACTTTGGACGCTGTTATGGATTTCATACTCGTCCGGATTGGCGCCGAGTCCGATCAGTTTTTCAGTGACGCGCGCATCGCGTCCGACTAGCACGGGAACACCATAGCCATCTTGTTTGAACTGAACGGCGGCGCGCAACACGACATCTTCTTCGGCTTCCGCAAAAATGACGCGCTTTGGTTTTGCCCGTGCCGCTTCATAAACTTGGGTCAGAACGGATGTTGTCGGGTTTTGACGCGCGCGCAGGCTCGCGCGGTAGGCGTTCATATCCGCAATCGGCTTTTGCGCGACACCCGAATCCATCGCTGCTTTTGCCACGGCCGAGGCGACGATTTCCATGAGACGCGGGTCGAATGGCGACGGGATGATATAATCACGGCCGAATTTGTGCATGATGCCGCCATAGGCAGCCGCCACTTCTTCGGGCACGGTTTCACGCGCCAATTGCGCCAATGCATGCGATGCCGCAATCTTCATAGGCTCGTTGATCGTCGTGGCGCGCACGTCGAGCGCCCCGCGGAACAGGAAGGGGAAGCACAGGACATTGTTGACCTGATTTGGAAAATCAGACCGTCCGGTCGCAATGATCGCATCGGGCCGCGCCGCGCGCGCCACAGGTGGCGAGATTTCGGGATCTGGGTTTGCCATGGCAAAAATGATCGGCTCAGGTGCCATCGTTTTTACCATGTCGGCGCTCAACGCATTGGCGGCGGAAAGGCCAAGGAAAACATCTGCGCCGACGATCGCTTCTGCCAAGGTGCGCGTAGTCGTTTTTGCGGCATGCGCCGATTTCCACTGGTCCATGCCTTCCGTACGGCCCTGATAAATCACGCCGGAACGGTCGCACATAATGACATTGTCGTGCGGTACACCCATGCCTTTTATTAGCTCGGTGCAGGCAATCGCCGCTGCGCCCGCGCCATTGCAGACGACCTTAATATCTTTCAACGAACGGCCTGTAAGCTCACATGCATTGATCAATCCTGCCGCCGCGATGATCGCGGTGCCATGCTGGTCATCATGAAAGACCGGAATGTTCATCCGCTCTTTCAACGTCTGTTCGATGATGAAGCAATCGGGCGCGGCGATATCTTCCAGATTGATGCCGCCAAATGTTGGTTCAAGAAGTTCGACCGCGTCAATGAAACGCTGCGCATCTTCGGTCTTCACCTCGATATCGATCGAATCGACATCGGCGAAGCGTTTGAACAGCACCGCCTTGCCTTCCATCACGGGCTTGGATGCCAATGCACCCAAATTGCCCATCCCCAATATGGCGGTGCCATTTGAGATAACCGCGACGAGATTACCCTTTGCGGTGTAATCATAGGCCGTTGCCGGATCGTCATAAATGGCCTGCACCGGTACAGCGACGCCTGGCGAATATGCCAGAGACAAATCACGTTGCGTGGCCATTGGTTTGGTCGCCACGATTTCGATTTTCCCCGGGCGGCCTTGGGAATGAAAATCCAAGGCTTCCTGAGCTGTAATCTGGACGTCGCTATCGTTCATTTTGGGGCCTGACCGTATTTTATAATTTAAAGTGCCCTAACGTGGTGGTGCCGCTAGGGCAAGCATTGCCCCGCAGGAACGGCTCCGCTATCGCGTTGCCCATGACGGGGACAATGAAAGCAACATCGGGACCGACACCAATGATGGTGCAGTATCTCGCGCTGAAGGCGAAGGCCGAAGATTGCCTGTTGTTCTACCGCATGGGCGACTTTTTTGAGCTCTTCTTCGATGATGCGCGCGCTGCTGCTGCAACGTTGGATATCGCACTGACATCGCGCGGCGAACATGATGGCAGGCCCATTCCGATGTGCGGCGTGCCGGTGCATGCAGCCGAAGGCTATCTGGCGCGGCTCATCAAGGCAGGGCACCGCGTTGCGATTGCGGAGCAAACCGAAAGCCCCGAAGATGCCAAGGCGCGCGGCGGTTCAAAGACATTGGTATCGCGCGACATCGTCCGGTTCGTGACGGCAGGCACGCTGACGGAGGACAGCTTACTGGACAGCTGGACTTCCAACATGCTCGTCGCCGTCGCGCCGGTGGGTGACGAATATGGTCTGGCCGCCGCAGATATTTCGACAGGCTATTTCGAACTCGTCACCGTTGCGGCGAGCGCACTTGAAGCAGAGCTTGCACGCCTTTCCGCCAGCGAACTGGTCGTTCCGGATGGCTTGGCGCAACAACTTACGGGCGCAATCATTCGTCCGCGCGCTGACTTTGACAGCATTGTTGGCGGCGATTTGCTGAAGCAGCATTTTGCCCTTTCGACCTTGGACGCCATCGGTGCGGTCACGCGGGCTGAGCAGGCTGCCGCTGGCGGGCTCATCGCCTATCTGGCGCATGTCGGGCAGGGTAACATGCCCTTTCTTAAGCTGCCGGTCCGGCGTGAAGTGCATGCCCATTTGTTGATTGACCAAGCAACGCGCGATAGCCTGGAAATCAGCGCAGCGAATAAAGGCGCACGCGCTGGATCATTACTGGCCGAGGTGGATCGCACGATAACGGGTGCCGGCGCACGCCAGCTGGCGTCAGACCTGTCTGCGCCGCTGATGGACCAAAGCATCATCGAAGCGCGCTTGTCGCTGGTGCAGTGGTTCCATGACGCGCCGTTGACCCGCGATGCCGTCCGGTCCGCTTTGCGGCAATTGCCGGATATTGCCCGTGCATTGGGCCGTGTTGTTGCCGGACGCGGCAGTCCGCGTGACTTGGGACAAATCCGCGATGGGTTGGATGCCGCGCGCCATTTGCGGGAGCGATTGGGCGCCATGGCCGACCGCCCCCGATTGCTCGACCAATTGCTGCCGATGTTGGATGGCCACGGCCATATGGTGGATGTGCTCAGCCGTGCGCTTGTCACCTCCCCGCCCACCGACACCGCGCAGGGTGGCTATATCGCAGAAGGCTATGATGCGGCGTTGGACGTGCTGCGTTCGGCTGGCCGTGACGGGCGGCAAGCGATTGCCCAATTGGAGGCGCGCTATCGCGATTCGACCGGCGTCGCTGCGCTCAAGATCCGGCACAATGCCGTTCTGGGATATTTTGTCGAAGTACCGGCCAAGCATGGCGATGCGCTCATGGCGGCTGGGTCAGGCTTTGCGCACCGGCAAACGATGGCCGGCGCGGTCCGTTTCAACTCGCCTGAGCTTCATGAAGAGGCCATGCGCATCATGCAGGCCAGCGGACATGCCTTGGCTGCTGAAGCCGCGCATTTGGAAGAGCTGACCGCAATTGTGCTCGCGCGCCGTGATGCAATTGCCGCGAGCGCCGACGCCTTGGCGCGGATTGATGTTTCGGCGGCGCTTGCGGAACGGGCTGCAGAGGGCAATTGGTGCCGTCCCTCTTTTGTCAGCCACCCATGCCTTGAAATCGAAGGCGGCCGACATCCGGTGGTTGAAAGCGCGCTGGCGAAATCGGGTGACCGGTTCATTGCCAATGATTGCAAGTTGTCTCCTGATAAGCGGCTGTGGTTGGTCAGCGGTCCCAATATGGGCGGTAAATCGACCTTCCTGCGGCAGAATGCGTTGATCGTTTTACTGGCACAGGCGGGAAGCTATGTTCCTGCGACATCGGCCAAGCTTGGTCTTGTTGACCGCCTTTTCAGCCGCGTTGGCGCATCGGATAATCTTGCGCGCGGTCTGTCGACCTTCATGGTCGAAATGGTCTAAACTGCGGCCATTCTTGCGCAGGCAACTGAACGCAGCTTTGTGATTTTGGACGAGGTT
>CAZCXQ010000043.1:0-12604 GCA_964502655.1 uncultured Sphingorhabdus sp. | reverse complement strand
CCATAGACGTGCCGCCAAATTTCATTACAATGCGGGCCATGAAAACCTTGAATAGACGCTATATTACAATCGAGGGCCCTGATAGGGACAGGATATGACAAACGCAAGCGCAGCAAAGACAATAAACGCTACGGAAGCGGCACATTTTGGTGGATTGGCTGCCGAATGGTGGGACCCAAAGGGTTCAAGCGCCATGCTGCACAAGTTGAATCCCGTTCGGCTTGGCTTCATTCGATCCGCCGTCGACGCGCATTTTGGCGGTGATGGCAAGGCGCGTTATCCGCTGGCGGGCAAGTGTGCGCTTGATGTTGGCTGCGGTGCCGGGCTGCTGTGTGAGCCACTGGCGCGCATGGGTGCGGAGGTAACGGGCGTTGATGCCGCGCCGGAAAATATTGATGCCGCAACCGCGCATGCGGCGCTGTCGGGACTATCAATCATCTATAGCGCGGGCGAAATCGCTGCCCAAGGACTTGGCCAGTTTGATATCGTCTCGTCGATGGAAGTCATTGAGCATGTGAATGATCCAGCCGTGTTCATCGGCGAGCTGAAACGCCACATGAAGCCCGATGGCTTGCTGTTGCTATCAACGCCAAACCGCACGCCTGCCTCGCGTATTTTCTTGGTTGAGGCCGCCGAGCGGCTTGGGCAAGTCCCGCGCGGCACGCATGATTGGGGCAAGTTCCTGACCCCCGATGAATTGACGGCCCTTCTCAATGATGCGGGAATTGAGATTGTCGACATGCAGGGCATTGCGTTTTCGCCCATGTCCGGACTGCATTTAAGCAGCAACATGGCGTTGAACTATATATTGTCCGCGCGGTTGCGGGGTTAACGCAACACCTCAATCATATCCCGCATCGGCATATTGGTCGTCGGCCAAGTCGGTAAAGCGGGTGATCTTCGCTTCGAACTTCATCCGGACGCGGCCCGTTGAACCGTGGCGCTGCTTGGCAACGATGAGTTCGGCGACGCCAAAGATGCGTTCCATCTTTTCCTTCCACGCATCATGCGCAGCTTCGTTGACAGGGTCAGGCTGCTTTGCCGCTTCGTAATAATCTTCGCGATACACGAACCAGACCATATCGGCGTCCTGCTCGATCGAACCCGATTCGCGAAGGTCGGACAGCATCGGACGTTTGTCCTCGCGCTGTTCAACC
This sequence comes from uncultured Sphingorhabdus sp., assembly GCA_964502655.1. Lineage (GTDB taxonomy): Bacteria > Pseudomonadota > Alphaproteobacteria > Sphingomonadales > Sphingomonadaceae > Sphingorhabdus_B. Next base: position 11,447 of record CAZCXQ010000043.1, on the reverse strand, counting down.
GCACGGCTGAGCTGCGAAAGCGCAATTACAGGAACGCCCAGTTCCTTGGCCAAGGTTTTCAGACCACGGCTAATTTCGGAAATTTCATTAACGCGGTTGTCGCCGGAACGGCTTGAGCCCTGAAGCAACTGCAAATAGTCAACGACGATAAGCCCGATGCCATGCCGCCGCTGCAAGCGCCGTGCGCGGGTACGCAATGCAGCGATGGTCAGCGCGGGCGTGTCATCAATATACAGCGGTAATTCCTGAAGCTCGCGGCTCGCGCGGGACAATTCCCGGAAATCTTCGCGACTGATTTTCCCCATACGCAGCAGTTCGGAACTGATGCCCGATTGTTCGGCCAAGATACGCGTCGCCAGCTGATCCGCCGACATTTCGAGGCTGAAGAAAGCGACCTTGGCACCAGCGCCCTTGGATTCTTCAATGCCGTCTTCACGTTCGCGGATCCACCGGCGCGCAGCGTTGAAGGCGATGTTGGTGGCAAGCGATGTCTTGCCCATGCCCGGGCGACCAGCGAGGATGATAAGGTCGGAATTGTGCAGGCCGCCGCATTTGGCGTTAATGCTATCCAGGCCGGTGGTCACACCGGACAGACTACCGCCCGATTGCAACGCCTTTTCAACATTGCGGATCGCTTCGGTCGATGCGGCAAGGAAGGTCTTCATCGAGCCGGTTTCGCCTTCGCCTTCGGCGACCTTGTACAACGCGCTTTCCGCGGCTTCGATCTGGCCCTTGGGGTCGACGCTCTCGCTTGTGTCGAGCGCATTGTCGACCAACGTGCGGCCCACCGTCACCAATTCACGCAGCAACGCAAGGTCGTAAATCTGCTGCGCAAAGTCACGCGCGCCGATCAAGCCCGCGCCATCGGCCGTCAGCTTAATCAAATAGCCAGGGCCCCCAAGCTCACGCATGGATTCGTCGGCCTCAAAAAATGGCTTCAGCGTGACGGGCGTCACCAGCATGTTCCGGTCAATCAGACGCAATATCTGTTCGTAAATGCGGCCGTGCAGCGGTTCAAAGAAATGGTCGGGCTGCAATTTGATCGACACATCTTCGATCACCCGGTTATCAATCAGAATTGCGCCAAGAAACGCGGCCTCCGCCTCAATATTGCGGGGAAGGCGTTGGGGTTCAGCTTCATTCGCTGCTGCTAGTCTGATAAGTTCGGCCATGGCTCCCTATCCTTTAGCATGTTCGGCTTCGCAAGGGGGCACAAAAAGAAGTGCGGGGATATGGCTGTGGACAACAATCGGACAACAAGATGTTCCACAAACGGGTTAGCGCTTGCCCCAAAAATATCTCAAGCTAACACAGCAACATGAGCGACCCGCGCATCATCAAAGTCGACTTGGACGAAGCAACGATACTTCGGCGCAATGCCGATATCGAACAGGAACGGCGCGTCGCGATCTTCGATCTGATCGAAGATAACTTCTTCAAGCCGCTGCGCGATATGGGCGATGGCTATGCCGGGCCATATCATCTGATCATCAGCGTCGCCGACGGCCGCCTCATCCTCGACATTCGCCGGCCCGATAATGCGCCACATGAAATGCTCATCCTCAGCTTGGGCCGTTTCCGCCGGGTGGTGAAAGACTATTTCGCCATTTGCGACAGCTACTATCAGGCCATTCGCAAGGCGAGTGCCGCCGAAATCGAAACCATCGATATGGCGCGGCGCGGCGTGCATAATGAAGCGGCCGAGTTGTTGATGGAACGACTTGAGGGCAAAGTTGAGGTTGATTTTGCCACGGCCCGCCGGCTGTTCACACTCATTTGCGTGTTGCACATCAAAAGCTGAGCGCCGCGCAGCGTAAAATCTTATGCATTCGAACGGCGATTGCGCAACGGCTATCGACTTCCCGCGGCGGTAACGCCTAGAGGGACGAATCACATGCTTGAACAGAGGGTCGCATGACTGGGGGTAAACGCCAATTCGTCCGGTGGGGCATTATCATGCTCATCATCGCGCTCGCGGTCTATGCGGGCTGGCGCTATGTGACCGCTTGGGCACCGTCGCGCGCTGAATATCCGGTTCAAGGCATTGTGGTCACCGAACGCAATGGCCGTCCCAATTGGGCGGAGCTTGGCGCAACGGGTGTCGATTTCGCTTATATCACCGCGGTCGAAGGCGCGCGCACGCGCGACGCAGAATTCCAAGCCAATTTGGCAGGTGCGCAAGACGCCGGCATCCGCTTTGGCGCGCTCCACCATTTTGATATTTGCCGTCTCGCATCTGACCAAGCGACGATGTTCATTACCAGCGTTCCGCGCAACGAAAGCGCGCTGCCCCCCGCGGTCCAGCTGGATTTTTCCGATACGTGCCAAGGACGTCCGAACCGCGCACTGATATTGTCCGAACTCGCGACATTTCTGAACCAGATAGAGGCGCATAGCGGCACACCCGCAATCCTGCTACTCACCCGGGAGTTTGAGAAGGAGTATCAAGTGAGCAAGTCGATTGATCGCACTGTTTGGCTGGAGGGCAATTGGTTGATCCCCGATTATTCCGCGCGCCCGTGGGTTATGTGGACGGCCAATGTACATCGTCGCATTGACGGCGTTGAGGGCCCTGTGCGCTGGGTTGTGGTGCGCAAATGACCGACAGCACCCAAAAGCTTGTTCAGCTTGCCATTGACGCAGCCCAAACCGCTTATGCGCCTTATTCCAACTTTCATGTCGGCACGGCCTTGCTGCTTGATACAGGCGAAATCATCACGGGCAGCAATTTTGAAAACGCCAGCTATGGCATGACGTTGTGCGCCGAAACGGTCGCGATCGCCAAAGCCAATAGTGACGGCAAATTGCGCGCCATTCGCGAAATTGCCGTGGCAGGTGGCTTGGCGGGGCAAGTGGGTAAAGCAGCTGACCCCATTACGCCATGCGGCCGATGCCGTCAGATTATCAAGGAAGTGGCGGACCTGACGGACACCGATATTCCGGTCCATTGTGCGCATGCAACGGGATATGAAACATTCCGGTTATCGGAATTGCTGCCGCATGGCTTTGGCCCCGCAAATTTGAAATAAAGCCGCAGGCGCATCTTGCGCACGATAATTTCTACGCCGCCACTTGCGCTCACACCGTAAATTGGCAAAAGCGGTCCCATAACAGGGAGTGATTATGTCCATATTATCCGACATCTGGATCCGCGAGCAAGCCAATGCAACCGGCATGATTGAACCGTTTGTCGAAGCACAACGCCGCGACGGCTGCATCAGCTATGGCCTATCCTCTTATGGCTATGACGCCCGCGTGGCTGATGAGTTCAAGATTTTCACCAATGTCGACAGCTCCATCGTCGATCCGAAGGAATTCGATCCGAAAAGCTTTGTCGACCGCAAGACTGACGTGTGCATCATCCCGCCGAACAGTTTCGCGTTGGCACGGACCGTTGAATATTTCCGCATACCACGCGACGTGTTGGTCATCTGCCTCGGCAAATCGACCTATGCCCGCTGCGGTATCATCGTGAACGTGACCCCGCTTGAGCCAGGTTGGGAAGGTCATGTTACGCTTGAGTTCAGCAATACAACCCCGCTGCCAGCAAAGATTTACGCAAATGAAGGTGCGTGCCAGTTCCTGTTCCTGAAGGGCGAACAGCCTTGCGAGACGAGCTATGCCGACCGCGCCGGTAAATATATGGGCCAACGCGGCGTCACTTTGCCCAAGCTGTAATCTGTCTAAATCCTATGCGATGGCTCTTATGGGCCCGTCGTGCGTTATGCCTTCGACCGGGTTTTCGCTGCCCCTCGGCTAAACCCGGTCAACCGGAGGATTTAGCTATGTTGTCAGGATTATTCGCACTCATTGGCCGGATCATGCTTGCGCTGATTTTCATTATTTCGGGCGCAATGAAACTTACCGACCTGCCGGGCACGGGCGCCTATATGGCGGCGGTTGGATTGCCTGCAGAATTGGCACTGCCAGCGGCCATATTAGAAATCGTTGGCGGGCTCATGATCGTTTTCGGCATATTTACGCGGTTGACGGCGCTGGTTTTCGCCGCCTTCTGTCTACTGACAGCATTGCTCTTCCACCGCGAAACGGCGGACCCGATTCAGGCTGCAATGGCATTTAAGAACATCGCAATCGCTGGCGGTTTCCTGTGCCTGTTCGCCTATGACCAGAAAAGCTGGAGCTTCGATTCCTACCGCAGTCGCAAACGGCGTGAGGCCGATGCACGCCTCGCCCCGACAAGTGACCATCCCGCAGTTGGTGCAGGCTAAAAAAATCTCTCCCTTTTGACATTGCCGCTTACGCAGCCCATCACGTCGGGCAACAGAATCACGGGAGAGAGCAGAATGTCAGACGCACGCGAGTTCGATATCATTGTCTATGGCGCCACCGGATATACCGGACGACTGGTTGCGGAATATCTCAAGACCAAAACGGGTCTCAAATGGGCAATGGCTGGGCGCAGCGCGGATAAGCTGGCGGAAGTTCGCGACCTCATTGGCGCAGCTGCAGACACGCCGTTGATCGTTGCCGACGCGTCTGATCCCGCTTCGCTGGATGTTATGGTGAAGCGCACCAAAGTCGTTTTGACCACCGTTGGCCCCTATCAGCTCTATGGCAATGAACTCGTCGAAGCGTGCGTTGCCAATGGCACCGACTATACCGATTTATGTGGAGAGCCCGCATGGATGCGCCAAAAAATCGACCAGCATGAAGAAGCCGCAAAAGCATCGGGCGCGCGCATTGTCTTTTCCGCAGGATTCGATTCCATCCCCTTCGATCTGGGCGTGTTGATGCTGCAAAAGCATTGCGTCGAAACCTTTGGCGCACCTGCGCCACGCGTAAAGGGCCGCGTCCGTGCGATGAAGGGTACATTCTCCGGCGGCACAGCGGCCAGCCTGAAGGCGACGATGGCTGCGGCTTCAAAAGATCCTGCGGTGATCGGATATCTCACAAACCCGTTCAGTCTTGCGGGCGGATTTGAAGGTCCGGCGCAGCCAGCCGGCAACAAGCCCGAATATGACGAAAGCCTCGGCAGTTGGGCCACAAGCTTCGTCATGGCCCCCATAAACACCAAAAATGTCCACCGCACCAACGCCTTGCTTGGTCATGCCTTTGGCGCGGATTTTGTCTATGACGAAATGATGCTGACCGGTCCCGGCGAACAGGGCGAGGCGATGGCCAAGCATGTCGCGTCGACGCCGATGATGGGCGGCGACAATGATCCCAAGCCCGGCGAAGGCCCCAGCAAAGAAGAACGCGAAACCGGCTTTTACGATGTGCTGTTTATCGCGGAATATCCCGATGGCCGCACCGCAAAGCTTAGCGTCAAGGGCGACCGTGACCCGGGCTATGGTTCAACCAGCAAGATGATCAGCGAAACCGCGATTGCCTTGAGCGAAAATCAGGGTGCGGGCGGCGTCACCACGCCGGGCGCGGCGCTGGGCGAAACGCTGGTTGACCGGTTGCAGAAATATGCCGGATTAAGCTTTGCCGTTGAGGGCTGACCCCTTCCAAAACGGTCAGCACGGCTATATATGGCGCACGCCATGTTAAGTCGCCTTTTCAAGAAAACTGCCGCGCCGCGGCCCATTGATACTGCCCGCGTGCCGGACGGTATGCGCATCTATGCCATTGGAGATATCCATGGCCGTGATGACCTGCTGAACGCTTTGTTGACGAAGATTGAGGCGGATGACCGTGCGCGCGGGGCAGCCGATACGCAGATTATCTTTTTGGGCGATCTTGTGGACCGGGGCCCCGGCAGTGCTGCGGTCGTCGAAACCGCATTGGCGCTCAAAAATTCGGGCCGCAACGTCCGCTTCCTCATGGGCAACCACGAAGAAGTGTTCGTCAGCGCTTGCCGAAAAAGCGACCCCAAAGTGACCCGCTTTTTCCTGCGCATTGGCGGCGAGGCAACTGTGCTGTCTTATCCCATCACCCGCGCTGAATATATGACGCTGGATATGGAGCAGTTGACCGAGCGGTTGGACACGCTCGTGCCGCGCGAACATGTGGAATTCATTGAAAGCTTTGAAGACCAAATCATTGTTGGCGACTATGTTTTCGTCCATGCGGGCATCCGTCCGGGCGTCCCGCTCAGCGACCAGAAACCAAGCGACATGCGCTGGATCCGCGAAGAATTTATCGACCAACGCGGCGATTTGGAAAAGGTCGTGGTGTACGGACATACGATTTACGAAGAGGTCGAAGAACGCGGCTCACGCATTGGTATCGACACCGGCGCGTATGACTCCGGCAGGCTGACGGCATTGGCACTTGAAGGCGGCGAACGCTGGTTTCTCCAAACATGACGGGACTATCATCCATGAAAAAACTACCTGTATTGGCCAGTTTGCTTGCGCTCAGCATCGCTGCGCCAGCCGCTGCGCATGATGGTCCAAGCCCCGAACGCCTGAAGGCGGATGTCGAAAAACTGGTGAGCTTTGGCACGCGGCACACATTGTCCTCCGCTACCGATCCCAAGCGCGGCATTGGCGCGGCACGGCGCTGGGCACAAAGCGAGTTTGAGAAGATTTCCAAGGCCTGCAACGGCTGCCTGACGACCGAGTTGCTTGAACGCAATATGTCCGGCCCACGCGTTCCCAATGGCGTGAACATTGTTGATGTCCTTGCGATCAAGCCCGGTAAAATGGGCTGGGACCATGTCATCATCATCGCTGGCCATATCGATAGCCGCGTGTCCGATGTCATGGACTTCACCAAAGACGCACCCGGCGCGAACGACGATGGATCGGGCAGCGCGCTCGTTATCGAAGCCGCACGATTGATGTCGAAAGAACCCCAAGGCGATGCGACCATCGTGTTTGCGCTTCTCTCGGGTGAAGAACAGGGCCTGATGGGTGGGCGCTTGCTTGCGGAAACCGCGAAAGAACGCGGCTGGAAAGTCAGCGCGATGCTGAACAATGATATCGTCGGCGGCACGCTGGGGACGGACGGTCGTATTGTCAAAAATGTCGTCCGTATATTCAGCGAAGGCATCCGCGCATCGGAAGATTTGTCCGGCCAAATGGCCCGCCGCAACAGCGGCGGCGAAGATGACGGCCCAAGCCGTTCGTTGATGCGCTATGCCGACAATATCGGTGCTAAGGTATATCCCGATGTGACACTGGACGTATTCGGCGTCCGTCGCCCCGACCGCTTTGCGCGTGGCGGCGATCACCTACCCTCGCTGGATCTGGGTTTCCCCGCAATCCGCTTCACCGTTGGTGTCGAAAATTATCACCACCAGCATCAGGATGTGCGCACTGAAAACGGCATCGAATATGGCGATACCGTCGACAAGATGGACTTCGACTACCTGGCCAAGGTCACGATGCTGAACGTCTTTACCGCAAATGCGCTTTCGATCGCGCCGCCTGCCCCGGCTTCGGCGACTTTAGGCGGTGCAGTAACCTCTAACACGACGGTCAAATGGGATGCAGCGCCGGGTGCGCAGCGGTATCGCATTTACCAACGCCGTGCAGACGCGCAGGATTGGGTCTTCGTCCGCGACGTACAAGGCACCGAGGCTGTGCTTGAAGGGTTGATCGTAGATGATCATTTCGTCGGCGTCAGTTCGGTCAGCGCATCCGGCGGCGAAAGTATCATCACCTTCGCCGGATTGCCACCCCGCCGCTGAGCCTATCTGCAAAACAAAAGGGCGCGACCTTTATGATCGCGCCCTTTTTGTTGTCTGGGTGTAATATGAGCCAGGCTCAGGCGACGAGCGGCTCTTCCATTTCGTCAAGGTCGCGCAGCACATAGCCACGGCCCCAAACGGTTTCGATGTAATTTTCGCCGCCACATGCGAGCGCGAGTTTCTTGCGCAGCTTGCAGATGAAAACGTCGATAATCTTGAGCTCGGGCTCGTCCATGCCGCCATAGAGGTGGTTCAGGAACATTTCCTTGGTCAGCGTGGTGCCCTTGCGCAACGAGAGCAGCTCAAGCATCGCATATTCTTTGCCGGTCAAATGCACACGGCTACCGTCGACTTCGACGGTCTTGGCATCAAGGTTCACCCCAAGCTTGCCCGTGCGGATAACCGACTGCGAATGGCCCTTTGAACGGCGCACGACGGCGTGAATACGCGCGACAAGTTCGTCGCGATGGAATGGCTTGGTCACATAATCATCGGCACCAAAGCCGAACGAGCGAACCTTTGAATCCATTTCGCTGATGCCCGAAAGGATCAGCACGGGTGTCTGCACCTTGGCCACGCGCAGCTTCTTCAGAACATCATAACCGTGCATATCGGGCAGGTTCAGATCGAGCAATATGATGTCATAATCATACAACTTACCCAGATCGAGGCCCTCTTCGCCCAAATCGGTGGTGTAGACGTTGAACCCTTCGGTCGCGAGCATCATCTCGATGGCCTTAGCCGTAGTTGGCTCGTCTTCAATCAAAAGCACACGCATTGGGCAAACCCCTCTTTGAAACCCTTGCGTCCCCCGAAGCAGCACTGGAGAACCCGGTGATGCGACGAACTTTATTAACCATAAGAGGAATGAACGGGAAAGGTTAATTTGGCGTTAATGCTGGGGTTTCGGGCGATCATCGCAAAATTAGTTCACAAATAATGACGTTTTCTGCGGGTTTGAGGGTCATGTGACGAAGCAAAAATAATTTGTAAAATTTTGCCCAAACTGCCCTCCGGCTGACCAAATATGCAAAATCATGGTCAACAAGACGTTAATTTTGCGGTGACCTAGTGCTGCCTAGGCAGATTAAGGAACACTTGAACCCGCCCGCATCGACATTATCTCTGACATATTCCGGCGGTTCATTTCCCCGCCGATGCGGGTATTTTGCATGACGGACACAAGCATATCCAACGGCCTCCATATTGAGGCGCGCCCTTTTGCGTCGCTGGGCAAGCGCGACCATGGCTGGCTGAAGCCCAATTTTCACTTTAGCTTTTCGGATTATTACGACCCTGCACGGATGAGCTGGGGTGCCATTCGCGTTTGGAACGATGACGAGATCGCCGCGCAATCCGGCTTTGCGCCGCATGCGCATGACAATATGGAAATCATCACCTACGTCCGCGAAGGCGCGATCACGCATAAGGACAGCATGGGCAATGTTGGCCGGACCGAGGCGGGCGACGTGCAAGTCATGTCCGCCGGAACGGGCGTCACGCACAGCGAATATAATCTGGAGGACGGCCTATGCCGCCTTTTCCAGATTTGGGTCCTGCCCCGCGACCGCAATGTCCCGCCTGCATGGGACCAACGCCAATTTCCCAAAGGGGATCGTTCGGGCGCATTCAATGTGCTGGCGAGCGGCTATGGCGAAGACGGCGCGCTGGTGATTAACGCAGACGCGCGCGTGCTTGGCGCGACCGTCAGTGCGGGGGCAACGGCGGAATATGCATTGGCCGCAGGCAACCATGCCTATCTGGTTCCGGCAACGGGCCGCATCCGCATTGCTGGCGTCGAATATGGTGCACGCGACGGTATCGCGATCAAAGGCGCTGGTGTGCTGCACATTGAAGCCATCGAAGATGCCGAACTGGTGATGGTCGACAGCGCATAGCCTCCCGCGCTATGGGCGGGTCATGGCCTTTGACCTTCCCGAAGACTTGCTTGAAGAAACCTTTCTGGCCTCGACCGGGCCGGGCGGGCAGAATGTCAACAAAGTCGCAACCGCGTGCCAGTTGCGGGTCGATGTCTTTGCGCTGGGTTTGCAGCCTTATGCATTCCGGCAGTTGAAGATACTGGCGGGCAGCAAGATGACGATAAACGGTGAGTTGATCGTCACCGCCCGCAGCCACAGAACCCGCGAAGCCAACCGCGCCGATGCCCGTGCCCGTGTGATCGAACTCATCGACCGCGCACACATAAGGCAGGCACGCCGCGTCGCCACCAAACCCAGCAAGGCCGCCAAGGCACGGCGCGTGGATGCCAAAAAGGGCCGGTCAACGGTCAAGAAAAACCGTGGCAAGGTCAGCTTCGACTGATAGGGTGATTATATGTACGAATTTGCCATTGATACGAACGCCCCGAAATCGGACATGTATCGCGAACTGGTTAAGTCCGCCGATGCATTGACCAGCGGAGAGAGTGACGGCGTTGCCAATATGTCGAATATCGCCGCGCTTTTGTGGGAATTCCTGCCCGATGTGAATTGGACCGGCTTTTACCGCGTGGTGGACGGGGAGCTTGTTCTTGGCCCGTTTCAGGGCAAGGCAGCCTGTATACGCATTCCCTTTGGCCGCGGCGTATGCGGCGCTGCGGCGCAAACGGGCGAGACGCAATTGGTCGAAGATGTGCACGCCTTTCCCGGGCATATCGCCTGCGACGCCAACAGCGCGTCCGAACTTGTTGTGCCCGTGATGCGCGATGGCCAAGTGATCGCCGTAGTTGACCTCGACAGCCCATCGCGCGGCCGTTTCGACCATGATGACGCGCTGGGGATAGAATCACTCGTCGCTGTTATCGCCGACCGCATTTGAACGCGGTGCCGCATTAAACGTCATCGATGGCAACCGGGTCGCGAAAATGGCGCGCGCCTCAAACCTCGACGGACAACAGCATAGACGCGATCTGAAGGATATTTTACGAGGCAGCCATGGACACACTCGACATCGCCTTTGCTGAAGCCCGCCGTTATTTGGCGTCTCTCGATACTCGACCAGTGGCGTCGCGCGGAACGCCCGCGGACATGCGCTTGCCTCTACCAGCACAGCTCCCTGATCGCGGAATTCCAGCAAATGATGTGGTTCGCGCAATTGCAGCCGCCGCAGACCCAGGGTTAACAGGCAATGCCGGCGGACGCTTCTTCGCATGGGTAAAAGGCGGCGCGCTGCCGGCCGCGCTTGCAACGGACATCATGTGTTCTGCGTGGGACCAAAATGCAGTGCTTGCATCGACCAGTCCCGCCGGTGCTGTTCTTGAGGAGGTGGCGGGCCGATTTCTGCTGGACGCTCTCCATCTTCCCGCCGATGCCAGCTACGCCTTTGTCACAGGATGCCAGATGGCACATACGACGGCGCTGGCTGCCGCGCGTCATGCCGTGCTCGCGCAAAAGGGTTGGGATGTTGAGGCGAAGGGGCTTCAGGGCGCGCCTGTTATCCGCGTGCTGGCGAACAGCCATCACCATGCGTCGGTTACGCGGGCGTTGCGTCTGCTAGGGCTGGGCAGCGATTCTATCGTGCCGTTGGGCGGAGACAAGCCAGGTCTGGTGTCGCCAGAGGTTCTGCGCGCCGCGCTCGCAGAAGCACCAGACGCACCGACGATCGTGGTTCTCAATGCGGGTGATCTCAACATTGGTGCATGCGATGATTTCGCAACTTTATGCCCCATTGCGCAAGCCGCAGGGGCTTGGGTTCATGTCGACGGTGCCTTCGGTCTTTGGGCCAACGCCAGCCCGCGTCTGGCGCCGCTCGTAGCCGGGGTGGAGATGGCGGATAGCTGGGCCACCGATGGGCATAAATGGCTGAACACACCCTATGACTGCGGCATGGCAATTACGCGCCATCCAAT
>CAZCXQ010000042.1:0-12621 GCA_964502655.1 uncultured Sphingorhabdus sp. | reverse complement strand
TTTTAGCGGCTGCGGCGGGTGCTGCGGCCTTTTTTGGAGCGGCGGTCTTCTTCGGGGCGGTTGCCATTTGCTTCTTCCTTGCCTTTGGATGTCGTTAAAGCGCTTCTGCGCCTGCGATAATTTCGATAAGTTCAGTGGTAATCGCCGCCTGACGCGTGCGGTTATATTGAATAGTCAGCTTGTTGATCATGTCGCCCGCATTGCGCGTTGCGTTGTCCATTGCGGTCATTTTCGAACCCTGCTCGGACGCAGCATTTTCGCGGTTTGCGCGAAGCAACTGAACGGCAACATTGCGTGGCAGCAAGTCAGCGAGGATTTCTTCCTCGTCTGGCTCATATTCAACCGTCGCAGAAACGCCGACGGCATCGCCTTCACCTGTGGTAACAGCGACGGGCATCAGCTGAATTTGCGTTGGCGTTTGCGTAAGGACGTTTTCGAACTTGCTAAAGAACAGATGCGCGACGTCAAAGTCACCCGCTTCAAAACGTGCGGTCAAATCTTCACCCCATGCTTGCACATCAGCGTAAGTGAGCTTGCCCAAATCGCCTGGTTCAATGCTGTGGATGATATCGCCACGGAAAGTCCGGCTGAGCTGATCGCGGCCTTTCTTTCCGATGGTGTAGAATTTGACGGTCTTGCCTTCGGCCTTCAATGCTTCTGCCTGACGGCGGGCCAGACGGACGATATTGGTGTTGAACGCGCCAGCAAGCCCCTTGTCGCTGGTGGCGACAACGAACAGATGCACGTCGCTGTTGCCGGAACCAGCAAGCAGCTTTGGCGATTGTGGACCAACCGTTACCTTCGACGCGATGCTTGATACGACCGCTTCCAGTCGTTCGGCATATGGGCGTGATGCTTCAGCTGCTTCGGTTGCCCGACGCAGTTTCGCAGCAGCGACCATTTTCATCGCCTTAGTGATCTTCTGGGTCGACTTGACCGAGTTGATCCGCATTTTGAGGGCTTTTAAACTTGCCATCTTGGTTCCCGTGTTCCCCGGCGCAGGCCGGGGTCCAGTTTATCATTGTGGTCTGTTCCCCGGCTTTCGCCGGAGATCAGTGAATTAAGCGAAATTCTTCGTGAACTTGTCGAGAGCGGCCATCAGCGCCTTCTTGCTGTCGTCGCTGAAGTCGCGGCTGTCGCGGATTGTCTTCAGGATGCCAGCATGGTTGGCACGAAGGTCAGCCAGCATGGCGTCTTCATAGCGGTTCACGTCGGCAACCGGGATGCCGTCGAGATAGCCATTTGTACCAGCGAAGATTGACGCGGTCTGCTCTTCGAAAGGCAGTGGCGAGAATTGCTTCTGCTTCAACAGCTCGGTCAGACGCGCACCGCGGTTCAGCAGCTTTTGCGTCGACGCATCGAGATCCGAACCGAACTGCGCGAACGCAGCCAGTTCGCGATATTGTGCAAGCTCAAGCTTAATCGAGCCCGATACCTTCTTCATCGCCTTAGTCTGCGCAGCCGAACCAACGCGGCTAACCGACAGACCAACGTTAATCGCAGGGCGGATACCCTGGAAGAACAGGTCGGTTTCAAGGAAGATCTGGCCGTCGGTGATCGAAATCACGTTGGTTGGAATGTATGCCGAAACGTCACCAGCCTGCGTTTCAATGATCGGCAATGCTGTCAACGAACCACCGCCATTGGCGTCGGACATCTTTGCAGCGCGCTCAAGCAAGCGGCTGTGGAGATAGAAAACGTCGCCAGGATAGGCTTCACGGCCGGGAGGACGACGCAGAAGAAGCGACATCTGGCGATAGGCAACAGCCTGCTTCGACAAATCGTCATATACGATGACGGCGTGCATGCCGTTGTCGCGGAAATATTCACCCATCGCAACGCCGGTGTACGGCGCGAGATACTGAAGCGGTGCAGGCTCCGAAGCGGTTGCAGCAACAACGATCGAATATTCCATCGCGCCTTGTTCTTCCAATGCACGAACGATTTGCGCAACGGTCGAACGCTTCTGACCAACGGCAACGTAGATGCAGTAAAGCTTCTTCGATTCGTCAGTGCCCTTGTTCACTTCCTTCTGGTTGATGAACGTGTCGATGGCGACTGCGGTCTTACCGGTCTGACGGTCACCAATGATCAATTCGCGTTGGCCACGGCCAACAGGAACGAGGGCGTCGAGCGCCTTAAGGCCGGTCTGAACAGGTTCCGAAACCGATTGGCGCGGGATGATGCCAGGCGCTTTGACTTCAACGCGGCTGCGCTGTGTGGTCTTGAGCGGGCCCTTGCCATCAATTGGGTTGCCAAGGCCGTCGACAACGCGCCCAAGCAGTTCCTTGCCGACAGGAACGTCAACGATCGTGCCGGTACGCTTTACAACGTCACCTTCGCGAATTTCACTGTCGGATCCGAAAATAACGACACCGACATTGTCCGCTTCAAGGTTCAAGGCCATGCCCTGAATGCCGTTGGCGAATTCGACCATTTCACCAGCCTGAACATTGTCGAGGCCGTGAATACGGGCGATACCGTCACCAACGGACAGAACGCTACCGACTTCCGAAACCTGGGCTTCGGTGCCGAAATTGGCGATCTGGTCCTTGATGACCTTGGAAATTTCTGCGGCGCGGATATCCATTTTGCTACTTAGCCTTTCATCGCGTTAGCGAGGGTGTTCAAACGGGTTTTAATAGAAGTGTCGATCATCTGGCTGCCGATGCGGACAGTCAGGCCACCCAATATGGATGGATCGACTTTGGTCTGGATGGCCACGTCGCTGCCGACGCGTGCCTTAAGATTTGCGGAAAGCGTCTTCATCTGCGCCGCGCTCAAGGCGTGCGCTGAAGTAACTTCGGCGGTGACTTCGCCGCGATGGGCCGCCGCAAGCGACGAGAATGCCCGCGCGACTGATGCGGTTTCGCTGAGCCGGCGATTGTCGGCCAGCACGCCCAAGGTCTTGGTCGTCAAAGCATCCAGCTTCATTGCCTTGGCAACAGCAGCGATCGCTTTTTTCGCGTCCGTCCGCGTCAACACAGGGTTGGTGGTCAGTGACTTCAGATCTGCCGATTCGTTCACAGCTTTGGCGACCGACGTAAGGCTTTTTTCAACGGCGTTGATGGAGTTGGCGTCACGCGCCAACTCGAACAATGCCGTCGCGTAACGGCCAGATAGACTGGCTTGTATATTAGCGCTTGTGCCGCCGGAATTATCCACGCGTTGAAGTCCTTAAATGTACAACTGATGTATTTGCTGAACCAGCCGAAAGGTTGCCCTGTCTCTAGCGTCGCCGCGCGCCTAGCAGGGCTTTTGTTGCGATGCAAGATTGGGAATTAAGTTCATTGCATGCGGTTGCGGCCACAAACTTGTTCCGGTGGTGCAAACGGGCGTTGCGCGGCATTCGAAAACACGTGAAATGCGGTAGGAGAGGAGACCGATATGGGTGACATGATTCGGATGACAATGTCGGACGGCGCGGAAATTGCCGTCTACCATGCCTTGCCAGATGGTGAGCGGCGTGGTGGCCTTGTGCTGGTGCAGGAAATCTTTGGCGTGACCGACCATATCCGCGAGCTTTGCGACGAATATGCCGCAGATGGCTATGAAGTTTTGTCACCGGCTATTTTTGATCGCGAGCATCCCGGTTTTGAAGCCGCCTATACGGGGCCTGATTATAACCGCGCTGTGGAATTGGCGCGCGATCTTCATCCCTTTGTACAGTCGCTGGATGACGCGCAGGTCTGCATTGATGCGTTGAAGGGTAAAGGCCCCGTTTTCATCACCGGCTATTGCTATGGCGGGTCGGTGGCTTGGGCTCTTGCCGGCATCAGCGATGATCTTGCGGCCGCCAGTTGCTATTATGGCAGTCTCGTGCCGACAATATATGCAGATAAGACGCCCAAATGCGCCACAATCGCGCATTTTGGCAGATATGACCAAGGCATCCCGATGGACGGGGTAGAGGCACTTATTGAAAAGGCGCACCCCACCGCGCAGATATTTGTGTACGACGCCAACCATGGGTTCAATTCGGACCGGCGCAAAGACTATCATGAAGAAAGCGCCGATCTGGCGCGGGCGCGGACCCTGGCTTTATTCCGCGCATGTGGGCGCTAGGGGGTGCAGGGCCTTTTTCGCTTTAAACGCAAGATACGGGATGAACCAGGCGGTGCTGCCGTCTAAGCGGTCAGGATCAGTTTGGAGGCAAGCATGACTTATCGCATAACAGGATTGGATCCTATAGTATTTGCGCCGCTGTTGACACTGGATGACGCGGCACTGGCACGCGTGAACGCGCGTCGCGTGACCGCAGGCGCCGATCACGGTTGGCCATGCCGTGTGTCTCTGGAAGACGCGCAGGCGGGCGAGAACCTCATATTGGTTCATTATGTCAGCCACGATGTGGCGACGCCTTTCCGGTCATCCTATGCGATTTATGTGCGCGAGGCTGCTCGTTCGGCTGCTGTTTTCGTTGACCAGACGCCGCCGGTCTTTGCGCGGCGGACACTCTCGTTGCGGGGCTTTGATGGAGACGGCATGTTGATTACAGCAACTCTCGCGGCGCCGGGGGAAAGCGATGCGGCCATTCGCGCCATGCTGACTGACTCTGCAATCGCTTATATCCACGCGCACAATGCCGCCGCCGGCTGTTTCGCCGCGCGCATCGACAGGGTATGACACATGATCGAAGAGGCAGAGGCATGGGCGGCAGTGCTGCGGCGGGATCGCAGCTTTGACGGCCGATTTGTAACCGGCGTGCTGACAACGGGCATCTATTGCAGGCCAAGCTGCGCTGCCCGCCATCCGTCCCGACAGAATGTGCGTTTTTTTGTGGACGGTGCGGTCGCGCAAGCGGCAGGGTTGCGGGCCTGTTTGCGCTGTCGACCCGATGATTTGGCGCGAGATGAGGTGGCGGTACGAAAGGCGCTGAAGTTGCTTGCAGGCCATCCAGCTCCAGACTTAGCCGAATTGGCGGAACTAGTCGGTTATGCGCCGCATCATTTTCATCGGTTGTTCAAGCGGGACACGGGCGTGACGCCGGCGGCCTATGCGCGATCGTTGCAAGCAAAGCGTGCAGAGGCTGCGTTGGACCGCACAGCCACGATCACGCAGGCCATTTACGAAGCAGGCTATTCTGGCCCAAGCCGCTTTTACGCGAACACAAAAGGACATTTTGGCATGACGCCAAGCGCGTGGAAAAATGGTGGTGCAGGGGTAACAATCCGTTGGGCGGTGGTTGATACCGCGCTGGGAAAGATGTTGCTGGCCGCCACCGATAAAGGCATCTGCCGCCTGTCATTCGATGAAGATGAAACTGCGCTGCAACGGCGGTTTCCAAACGCAGATATCATTGCCGGGGGCAGTGCGCTCGCGCATCTGGTAACAGGTGCCATTGCGGCGATAGAGAACCCTGCCCACATGCCGGATTTGCCGCTGGACGTCGCGGGCACAGCATTTCAGCAGGCCATCTGGAACGAGCTGAAGCGCATTCCGGCGGGTGAAACGCGAACATATGCAGATATCGCTGCTGCGGTCGGCAGCCCCAATGCCGTGCGCGCGGCGGGAAGTGCCAATGGTGCGAATAATGTCGCTGTCCTGATCCCCTGCCACCGAGTTATCCGCAGCGACGGTTCGCTTGGCGGCTATGCATATGGCCTGGAGCGAAAACAGGCCTTGCTGGACAAAGAACGCGCGCAAGACCGATTATTGTAACCCGCGCCTGTTGGCTTAAGGGTAGATTGCCCGCACAAAATACAGGCCTTCGGGCGGCGCATTTTCAGCCAAGGCGGAGCGGTCTGCTGCATCCAGCGCAGCCTGCAAATCGTCGGCGGTCCAACGGCCAAGCCCAACCGCCACAAGGCAACCCACCATCGACCGCACTTGGTGATGCAGGAATGACAAAGCTGCAGCCTCGACGATCACATGCTGCCCTTCGCGGCGGACGTTCAGCCGTTCGAGCGACTTAATCGGGCTTGCCGATTGGCATGCCGTCGACCGGAAGGTCGTGAAATCATGCACGCCCACCAAAATCTGGGCCGCTGCGTGCATTGCGTCGGCATCAAGGTGCGGACCAACGCGCCATACCCGGCCCTTTTCAAGTGTGAGCGAGGCGCGGCGATTGAGGATGCGATATTCATAAGCCCGGCCAATGCAGCTGTAACGCGCATGCCAGTCGTCGGCGACTTCCTCGCAATGCAATATCGCGATGGGGTGCGGCCGCAAATGGGCGTTGATGGCTTCCATCAATCGGAAGGATGATAGCCCTTTTTCGACATCGACATGCGCACGCATGCCCAATGCGTGGACGCCAGCATCGGTGCGGCCTGCGCTGTAGACCAATGTCTTTTCGCCAGTGGTTTTGAATATAGCCTCTTCGATGGCGCCTTGTACCGAAGGGCCATGGTCTTGCCATTGCCAGCCCATATAGGGGCCGCCGTCAAATTCGATGGTGAGCGCAAAGCGGGTCATTGCAGAACCGTGCCCGCCGGGATTGCCTTGCCACGCAGCAAGTCTGCGGTCGGCATGGCCGGTTTGCCTGCGCGTTGGATTAGGGTGGGACGGATCGCATCCACGCCGCAGGCGATGGTCAGCCGGTCGTCCGAAATTGTGCCGGCTGTGCTGCTACCCGCAACAATATCCGCCGAAAGCACACGATATCGCTCGCCCTCAAATTCGAACCATGCCCCCGGCGCGGGGTTATATGCGCGTATCTGTCGTTCGACCGCTTCGGCGGACATTGAAAAATCCAATTTGGTTTCTGCCTTGTCGATTTTGGCGGCATAGGTGACGCCATCTTCCGGTTGCGGCACACAAGGATGGGCATTGAGGTCCGATAAAACCCGCACCATCAATTCTGCGCCAAGCTCGGCCAGCTCGCTGGTGAGGATGCCCGTCGTCTTGTGCCCGATTTCGATTTCGGTTGTTGCACGAACCGGTCCGGTATCAAGGCCTGTTTCCATTTGCATGACCATAACGCCTGTTGTGGCGTCGCCTGCCAAAATAGCACGCTGAACCGGCGCAGCACCGCGCCAGCGCGGCAGTAGTGAGCCGTGAATATTCAGGCAACCATGCCGTGGCGCATCCAAGATCGATTTGGGCAGGATAAGGCCATATGCCGCGACAATTGCAGCATCGAGGTCAAGCGCTGCAAATTCCGCTGCTGCATCGTCCTGTCGCAGCGACAGCGGCGTACGTATATGCAAACCCAGCTCTTCGGCGCGCTGGTGCACGGCGGACGGCGTAAGCTTTTTACCGCGGTTGGCGGGGCGGGGTGGCTGCGAATATACGGCAACCACATCATGCCCAGCGGCAACCAGCGCGTCGAGCGCGGGCACGGCAAATTCGGGTGTTCCCATGAAGGCAAGACGCATCGTCACTTTTCCTTTGTTCGAAAGCCCCCTAAGACCCGCAGCATGGCATCGCAAGAAATAGACGCATTAGCACAGGCATTGTCGAAATTGCCCGGACTGGGTCCACGCTCGGCACGGCGGGTTGTGCTGCACCTTATGAAAAAGCGTGAAAGCGTGTTGATGCCGCTTTTGCGTGCGTTGGAGCAGGTCGAACAACGGCTGGTCGTCTGCAGCACGTGCGGGAATATCGATACCGGCAACCCCTGCGGCATTTGCGTCGATCCGCGCCGCGACATCCGTTCCATCTGTGTTGTCGAAGACGTATCCGATTTGTGGGCGCTGGATCGTTCGCGACTTTTTCCGGGAAAATATCATGTCCTGGGTGGCCGGTTATCTGCATTGGATGGCGTTCGGCCGGAGGATTTGAACATCGAAGGCTTGGTTTCCCGCGTTGCCGCGGGCGGCGTTGATGAAGTCGTCTTGGCCATGAACGCCACGCTGGAGGGGCAGACAACCGCGCATTATCTCGCGGAACGGCTTGAACAATTTCCGGTGCGCTTAACCCAGTTGGCGCATGGCGTGCCTGTGGGCGGAGAGCTTGATTATCTCGACGATGGCACGTTAGCACAAGCATTGCGCGCCAGACGTCCAGTCGGTTGATTTATCGTACGACCGTCCCTATCTGCGACCCATGGCGATATTACCTATTCTTGAAGTGCCCGATCCGCGGCTGAAAACCATTTCGACTCCCGTCGAGACATTTGACGCGGATTTGAAAGCGCTGGTCGATGACATGACCGAAACGATGTACGCCGCGCCCGGTATCGGGCTGGCCGCTATTCAGGTCGGGGTGCCCAAGCGCCTGTTGGTTATTGATTTGCAGGAAGAGGAAGGCGCAGGCGACGAGCCCGTTCGCAACCCGCGGGTATTTGTGAATCCGGAAATATTGGACCCGTCGGACGAACACAGCCTGTACAATGAAGGCTGCCTTTCCGTCCCTGACCAATATGCAGAGGTCGAACGCCCCGCGCAAATCCGCGCACGCTGGCAGGACCTTGATGGCAAGTTTCATGAAGAGACAATGACGGGCCTAATGGCGACCTGTCTCCAGCACGAGATGGACCATCTCGAAGGCATTTTGTTCATTGACCACCTGTCGCGGCTAAAGCGTCAGATGGTGCTCAAGAAAATCGAGAAAGCCCGCAAAATGGGCGGCGGGCATGTCCATAATGAGCATTGCCGCCACTAACTTGCGTTCGCCGGACAAGTTCCCGGCTTGATCCGCGTCGTTACTTTGCGAATTGCGTCGGTGCGGGGCTGATTGTCACGAACTTGCCCGACTGAATTTCCTGCACCTCAAGCATGCGTTCAGTGAGGCCATTGGGCATGAAGCGGAATGCGCCATCAACGCCGATAAAGCCTTGCGGATCGGTAAGCTGGGCGACGGGGAATTTCGTCCCCGGACGCCAGTCACGCGCCACCCGCGCGATCAAAAGCACCGAATCATAGCCAAGGCTGGAAAGCCGCAGTGGCGCCTTGCCGAACCGTGCCCGATATTTGGCGGCATATTGCGCATAAAGCGTGTCGGAGACGCTCGCAAACCAGCCGCCATACATGGCAGTGTTACCCGCCAAAGACCCATCGATATTCCACAAATCGGTGCCGAGAATTTTTGCATTGCGCATCCCGTTGCGGCGAAGCGCGGGCACCAATGTCACGCCTGCACGGCCGCTGTCGGCGATCAGGATAGCATCAATGTGGCCCAATTTTGCCAACCGGCGCGCCGCTGCATCGGCAGACGCTGTCGTCCCATCGGATTCTTCGATAGCAACGAGGGTGCCACCTGCACTGCGCACTGCAGAGGTCAGGTTCGATTGCGCGCGCTGGCCATATACGTTGGTCGAAACGACGCCTGCAATGCGGTTATAGCCTTGCGAACGGGCGTAGTGGACAACGCGGTCGATCGATTGATTGGGCAAATGGCCAAGCAAGAATACATTTTGCCCGGCAACGCCGACATCGTTTGAAAAACTGATGATGGGCACAGCTGCGGTGCGCGCGACTGCGGCGGCCTCCACAACATCATCGCCACGCAGCGGGCCCAATATGACCTTATTCCCATCTGCGACCGCGCGCTTTGCAGCTGCGGCGACGCCGGTGCTCGTGTCATAGGTAATCATGCGGATGTTGGTCGCTTTGGTGTCGGACAGTGCAAGCGCGGTCGCGTTGGCGATGGATTGGCCAACGTCGGCGTCGGGGCCCGTCACCGGCAACAGCAGCGCCACGCGGTGCATACCGTCCAGCGGGTCTTCGGACACCACAGGGGGTGGCCCTTTGCCCCCACGCGGGGCGGTGGCGCAGGCCGCGAGCAATATGACCGAAGCCAAAACCAGCAGCTTTTTGATCTGTCCTGCTAAAGCTTGCGGCGTTGCGCCGCTTGCTGCATTGGATGCGCTCATGAATGTTCCCTTGGGTAGAAGCATATAAATCAGATGATGTTCGAATCGGGCTTATATGTCGTTGCGACACCAATCGGCAACCTTGCAGATATGTCACAACGGGCGATTGATCTGCTGGAAGCCGCAGAAATTGTGGCTGTAGAGGACAGCCGGGTAACCGGTAAATTGTTGCACCATCTTGGCCTGAAGAAAAAGATGCGGCGCTACAACGACCATAGTGGCGAGGCCGAGCGCGAGTCATTGGTCGCCGCCGCGCGCGGCGCGGTGGTTGCGCTGGTGTCAGATGCCGGGACACCGTTGATTTCAGACCCCGGTTACAAGCTGGTGCGCAGCGCACGCGAGGCAGGTGTGCCCGTATATACGATCCCCGGTGCAAGCGCGGTTACGGCGGCTTTATCAATTTGCGGATTGCCGACGGACCGCTTTCTGTTCGCCGGTTTCCTTCCCAATAAAGCCAAGGCACGTGTCGAAACCTTGGAGGAGCTGGGGCAGGTAAAGGCGACGCTGGTTTTTTACGAGGCTGGGCCGCGTCTCGCTGCATCGCTTTCTGCGATTGCGGAAACCTATGGCGACCGTGAAGTCGCCGTCGCGCGGGAACTGACCAAGAAATTTGAAGAGGTTGTAACGGGCACTGCGTCCGAACTTGCCGCACGTTATGCGGCGCAAGAGCCAAAGGGTGAAATCGTCCTGATCATCGGTCCGCCGGCGGATGACGTTGCCTATGACACCGGCGATGTGGACACAGCCTTGCGCGAAGCACTGGATACGATGTCCGCCGCCAAAGCTGCCGGCGTCATTGCCAAGCGTTTCGGGCTGGAGCGCAGCGACGTCTATACGCGCGCTACGCAACTGAAGTCGCAGTGAACCGGTTGGCCGCAGAAAAATTGGGGCGGCGTGGCGAGACCATTGCTGCCTGGTTTTTGCGGTTAAAGGGATGGCGGGTCGTGGCAATGCGGGTGAAAACGCCACGTGGCGAAGTCGACTTGATCGCGCGGCGCGGCAAAACCATTGCGTTCGTTGAAGTAAAAGCGCGCGCAAATGTGCGTGATCTCGCCACCGCGATTGACGCCTACAGATTACGCCGCGTTGCCGCTGCGGCGGAAATTCTCCTCCCGAAATATGGAAAAGAATGCGAAAATATGCAGATAGACGTGATTATGGTTGCGCCGTGGCGTTGGCCGAACCATCTGCCAAACGTCTGGCACGGATAAGGACAAGCAAATGGCAATACAAATGGCGGTCCAAATGGACCCGATGGACGGCATCAACATTCATGGCGACTCCAGCTTCGCGCTGATGCTTGCTGGCCAGTCGCGCGGCTATGATATTTGGCATTACGATGTGATGTCATTGACGCTCGACGCCAACGACCGGCTGACGGCGCTCGCACATCCTGTGCATGACCTCCAACGTGTCGAGGGCGCGCATTACCGGTTCGGCGCGCCACAGCGCATCGATTTGGGCTCCGACATCGACGTCGTGCTGATGCGGCAGGACCCGCCATTTCATGTGGGCTATATCACCGCCACGCATTTGCTCGAACGCATCGAGCATGAGACGTTGGTGGTCAACAACCCCGCCAGCGTGCGGAACGCGCCGGAAAAGGTCATGGTACTCGACTATCGCAAGTTCATGCCACCGACACTGATTACGCGCTCACTTGATGAGGTCCGCGCATTTCAAAAGGAACATGGCGCGATTGTCGTAAAGCCGCTGCATGGCAATGGCGGCAAGGCCATTTTCCGGATTGAAGCCGATGGCAGCAATGTCGGCGCGCTGTTTGAGGTGTTCAATGCGACATGGCCCGAACCGCATATGGTGCAGCCATTCCTGCCCGACGTTGCGAAGGGCGACAAGCGGATCGTTCTGATCGACGGCGAAGTCACAGGGGCCATCAACCGCCGGCCGGGTGAAGGCGAATTCCGGTCCAACCTTGCGGTGGGCGGTAGTGCCGAAGCAACGTTATTGACCCCGGAGGAGCAAGAAATTTGCGCTGCGATGGGGCCGCGTTTGAAGGAGCTTGGGCTGATATTCGTCGGCATTGATGTCATTGGCGGAAAATGGCTGACGGAAATCAACGTAACCTCGCCAACCGGTATCGTCGCGATTGACCGGTTCAATGGCACCGATACCGGGGCCAAAATACTCGATGCCATTGAACGCAGGCTTGCCGGCCGGGGTTAATGGAAGACTGGATTATCAGGCTCGTTGAATGGGGGCATTATTGGGGCGTCGCCCTGCTGATGCTGCTGGAGACGGTTTTTCCACCCGTCCCGTCAGAGGTCATTATGACTGTGGCGGGTGTGTCGGCAGCGCGCGGCAATATGAACCTTTGGGGCACGATCGCGGCCGGAACAGCGGGCGCGATGCTTGGCAACTGGCTGTGGTATTGGCTGGCCATCAAGTTTGGCGAAGCGCGGATGCATGTGTTTATCGACCGCTACAGCCGTTGGCTCACGCTTGACTGGGCTGAGATTGAGCGCGGACATGGGCTATTTCGCAAGCATGGGCCGATCATCGTGCTCGTGGCGCGCATGTTGCCGACACTGCGTTCTTTGATTTCGATTCCCGCTGGTTTGTTCGGGATGTCGCTGCGCCGTTTTCTGGTTTTCTCCACGATTGGAACGGCGGGATGGAGCGCGGCTCTCGCCTCCGGTGGCTATTTTCTTGGTTCACAATTTGACGATATCGAAAAGTGGCTTGGGCCTTTGTCGACCGTCATCATGGTCGGCATATTGGGGTCGTATGTCTGGCGGCTGGCGCGCTGGAAGCCCAGCCCTAAGCCCGTGCCTAAGCCCTTGGATGCGCGTTCTGATATTCATCCAGAAGCATAGCCGTATCGACAGCGGTATAAATTTGCGTTG